>CAMJRT010000074.1 GCA_946408295.1 uncultured Bacteroidales bacterium | reverse complement strand
ACAAGGGTGTCCTCGCGTGGGACGGTGACGAAGACCTCAAGGAGGGCGATGCCGTGTTCATCGAAGACCAGGAGGGCAACCGCACGGATGCACCCGATGGTGACTACATCACTTCGGACAACAAGACCATCGTAGTGGTGGACGGCAAGGTGTCCGAAATCCGCGACCCGGAAGCGGAAGTGGCTCCGGAGGAAGCACCCGCCAACGAAGAGGAAGAGGTGGCCGTGAAGAACGGTCGCATCGCCACCGACAAGGGCGAACTCATCTGGGAAGGCGAGGAAGACCTGAAGGCCGGAGATGCCGTCTTCGTGGAAGGCGAGGAAGGTCTCGCCACCGCCCCGGACGGTGAGTACAAGACCGAAGATGGCAAGACCATCGTGGTGGCCGAAGGCATCGTTGCCGAAATCCGTGACCCCGAAGCGGAGGTCGCACCCGAAGAGGCTCCCGTGGACGAGGCAGAGGAACTCCGCAAGGAGAATGCCGAACTCCGCTCCCAGGTGGATGCCCTCTCCAAGAAGGTGGAAGAGCTGTCCAAGATGCCCCTCGCGGAACCCGCCCACGAAGAGGTGAAAGCCTCCGCTACCCTGCAGAAGACCGGGGTCAAGGGCCTTGACCGACTCGCGGAACTGATGCGGAAATAGCATTTTCTTCCGACTTATCGCGAAACGATATTTAACCCGCAGAAACCATTTAAAAAATTTAATACTATGCCTGCTGTTACCAACTTCCTTGTGAGTTCCCTGCCCGACTATGTGGCAACGAACCGCGACCTCATCATCAAG
Source organism: uncultured Bacteroidales bacterium (assembly GCA_946408295.1). Next base: position 5,561 of record CAMJRT010000074.1, on the reverse strand, counting down.
TCCTTCGGCCTTGCGAGTGCCGGAACCCGTGGCAAAATCGGTCTCCAGACTGGTGTCAAGAAGGTTGCCGCCCTCAACTACCTCGCCCTCTCCGCTGTCTTCCAGGACGGTTCCGAATGTGGCTTCAACGCCCTTGACGAAATCACCCTCACTCAGAAGAACATCACCGGAGCGGCCATCAAGGTCAACGGCCAGATTTGCCCGGAGACCCTGCTCGGCAAGTATGCGGAGTACCTCGTCCGCGTGAACGCCACGGAGAACGAACTGCCGTTCGAGCAGTACATCATCGACACCCTCGTCAAGCAGATTAACAAGGGCATCGAGACCCTCATCTGGCAGGGTGACACCTCCGGTTCCGACCTCATTGACGGCTTCCTCACCCAGATGGCCGCCGATGCCGGTGTCATCCCCGTCACCCTGACTGGTGTCGCTGCCGCCTACGATGCCGTGAAGACCGTGTACTTCGCGATGCCGGAAGAGGCCCTGGAGAAGGGTGGCGCAATCTTCGTCGATCCCGCCATCTTCCGCGCCCTGCTCAATGACCTGGTGGTTCTCAACTACTACCACTACGATATGGGCAACGCCAACCCGGAGGAAATCCTCCTTCCCGGCACGGATGTCCGCGTCATCAAGACCCCCGGCCTCGCCTCCACCAACGCCATCGTGGGAACCTTCGCGGAGAACCTCGTCTACGGCACGGATATGGAGGGAGACAACGAGGATGTCGATCTCTGGTGGAGCCAGGATGACCGCCTCTTCAAGTATGAGGTCAAGTGGGTCTCCGGTGTGGCCTACCACTTCAGCGACCAGGTGGCGGTCGGTACGATGGATGCCGCCCCGACCCCGATGGGTTCCTGCCCGTGCGTTGCCCCCGCAGCCGATGATGGCGGTGAAGGTTAGTAAAGGCCGTTTCCTTTCGCTTTGAAGGACTTTAACCGATGGGGCGGGTAATCCCCGCCCCGTCTTCTTTTTAACCGCTAAAACGAAAATATATGGCTTGCTCCCAGACCCTTGCGGGCATCGCCCGCGACTGTTCCTCCAATATGGGAGGTATCAAGGAGGTCTACATCGCGAACTTCGCTGATGTGGATTCCGTCACCGTGACTTCCGGTGTCATCACCGCCATCACGATGGCTTCCTCCAAGAAGTTCTACAAGTACGCATTCGCCCCCAATTCCTCCAACCTCGCCTCCAACTGGCAGGTCAACGCGGAGAACGGGACGAAGTATGTGGAGTCCAACCTCACGATGGTGTTCAACAAGATGGATGCGACCAAGAGGCTTGAGATTATGGCCCTTGCCCAGTCCGAACTGGCGGTCATCGTGGTTGACCAGAACGGAACGATGTTCTACCTCGGCTATGAGGAAGGTGTCCGTCTCATCTCCGGATCGGACGGCCAGACCGGAACGGCCCGTGCCGACCGCAACGGATACACCGTTGTCCTCCAGGATGTCGCGGGTGAACTCCCGATGACCTTCACCGGAACGGTTCCCACAACCTAAACCTTCATCACTCCAACCCAGTACTCCCTGCCGGAAACGGTGGGGAGTCTTTGTTTTTACGAAAATCCGCGAAATGATATTTGTTGGCAAGATGATTTACTTGAGCAACACAACGGACGCGCAAGTCGCGTATGTACCCCGTGACACGGAAGTGCCGGAGGGTGCGACCATCCGTTTCACGATGAAGTCCACGGTAGACCTTGACCGGGTTCTTGACGCACTCGTCATTGATATGAACCTCTTGAAGGTCTACTACAATGTGGCGGTGACCCTGCCAGATGACATCACACCGGGCGAGTACCAGTACGAACTGACCGCGGACGGGGATGTCATTTCCTCCGGCCTCTGCATCGTGAGGGACAACGGGGAGAAAACGGAAGAATACAACAAAGAGATAGAATATGAACAGTACCAAAACTGAAAATGTCCGGGCGAATGTGGCCTTCGCGGCACTTGACCCGTACCTTGAGACCAACATCGTCTCCCCGAAGGAGACGGATGTGAGGGGCAAGAACCGGGTTGAATGGGGCGAGGGTGACTCATATCCGGATTACCTACTTAAACTCGGTGAGGAAGTGCCGACCCTCCGCTCCATCATCAAGGGGACGGTGGACTTCATCGTTGGCAACGATGTGAGGATCGAGCCTCTCCGTCCCGGTATGGAGAACGGCAAGATGAACCTCAAGGGAGACCTCGCCCCGGAGCAAGTCAACCGCCTCTCCTTCGACCTGATGACCTTCGGTGGAATGGCCTTCCAGATTATCCGTGGCCGTGACGGCAAGCCTTCCGAAGTCTATCACATCCCCTTCCAGTTCCTCCGATCCAACAAGGACAACTCCGTCTTCTACTACTGCGAGGAATGGGCGAAGAGGACTGGCAAGAAGGTGACGGTCTATCCGGCATTCTTACCGGAGATTGAGGACAAGTGGCCCACCCTCACGGACGAGGAACGGAACTCCCACGCCTCTTCCATCCTCTATGTCAAGACCGACTCCCTGCACACCTACCCGATGCCAGTCTATGCGGCAGCGGTCAAGGCTTGCGAGACGGAGCGGATGGTGGACGATTACCACCTCAATGCGGTGGCGAATGGCTTCGCACCTTCCATCATCATCAATTTCAACGGAGGCATCCCCACCGACCCTATGAAGGAGCAGATCGAGCGAGATGTGAACGAGAAGTTTGCCGGGCCAAGCAACTGTGGGCGCATCTTGATGTCATTTAATCCCAACAAGGAGTCCGCGACAACCTTCGACACCCCCGAAATCACCGACTTCGGTGAGAAGTACAAGGCCCTTGCGGAGTCTTGCCGTCAACGCATCTTTACTTCCTTCAGGGCAAACCCGAATCTTTTTGGCATTCCAACGGAGGGCAACGGATTCGCCAACGAACAGTATGAGGAATCCTTTACCCTCTACAACCGCACGATGGTTCTCCCTATGCAGAACCTCATCAAGACCGCCTACGAAAAGATTTACCGCAGGGAAAATGTTCTTGAGATTGTCCCGTTCTCTATGGGTGACAACGGAGAGACTGCGACCTCCCTCGCCTCACAGCTCGGTGTCGGTGGAACGCAAGCCTTGATGGGTGTCCTTGAATCCACCGCTATGACCACGGAGCAGAAACTCGGAACCCTGCAAGTCCTCTTCGGACTGGATGACGAAGCGGCCCACAAGATTCTCAACCTCCCCTATACCCCGGCTCCCGAAAACGATTAGACTATGGCAACGAAAGAATACCTCCTTGTGTCCGAAACCTTCGTGAAGTCGGTCACATCCATTTCCGACAATGTTTCCGGGAAGTACATCCAGTCCTCCATCCGGGAGGCCCAGGAGATTTCGCTCAAGACCATCCTCGGAACTTGCCTCCTTGACAAGTTGAAGGAACTGGGACTTGCGAAGGAACTGGACGATCCGGCCAACATCGCCTACAAGGACTTGGTGGACAAGTGCCAGTACTTCCTCGCCTACACCGCCATCGTGGAACTCACCAACAAGGTGTCCTACAAGATCGGAAACTTCGGTGTGGCGAAGTCCAATGACGAGAACCTCCAGGTGGTCACCCAGGACGAGATTGCGAAGATGCAGTACTACTACCAGTCGAAGGCCGACTTCTGCGCCCTTGAGTTGCAGAACTGGCTCCTTGAGAACCGCACCGCATTCCCGGAGTTGACGGACTGCATCTGCAAGAAAATCCATTCCAACCTCTATTCGGCAGCTTCGTGCGGACTGTGGCTCGGTGGCCCCCGCGGGAAGATGGCCCCCAAACCCACAAGACGATGACCCTCACGGAAACCATACGGAAAATGGAGGCCGTGGCCGCGGGAACGCCCTCGGTCTCATCCATCGTGCGGAATGACATCTTCCGTCTCAACACCCTGCCCGATGCGGAGTACGCGGTCTTCGGGTGGACGCAGGGCATCCACACGGCAAGTGTGGAATCGTCCCTCGTCACCTTCAACTTCACCCTCTTCTACATCGACCGGCTCCGTGCCGACAAGAGGAACGAGTTGGAAATCCAGTCGGTGGGCATCCAGGTGCTTGACAACATCATCCGCACCCTCAACGAGAACGGTGTCTACGCGGACAACGAGTACACCTTCCAGACCTTCCGGCAGAGGTTCCTTGACGAGTGCGCGGGAGTGTTCACGAATGTGGCACTCTCCGTCCCGCTGTCCGATCTCTGCGATGAGACCTACGCGGACTTCAACAACGATTTCAATGTGGACTTCGCCATCGGCAAGGATGGCGTGAAAATATATTAGGCTATGGCAACCTGGGTCAAACTGGACATCAAGACGAAGTTCGCCATCGTCACCGCGGTGGTCGCATTCGTGGCCGGATGGGGACTGACAATCGCGGGGTTCATCCTCCCCCCGGAGGGTGAGGTCGCGGATTCGGTGTTGTGGATACTGGGCCAGTCCCTCATCTACACGGCATCGGTGCTTGGCATCGGGATGTACTTCAACAACCAGATGGTCAAGTTCCGTGCGGACACAAGGCGTTACATAGACCGGATCGAGCGGGAAAAGGAGACGGAGGAAGAGGATGACGCGGAGTGAGATTCTATCGGAAATCCGGTTCTATTTCGACATTGACGAACTGGTATGCCCCCACACCATCGCGAAGTGGGGTGAGCAATCGTGGCAATTCCTTGACACGGACTTCCTCGATTGCCTTCTCGTCATAAGGCGTGACATCCTGAAGAGGGCGATGTGGTGCAACGGCAATGGCAAGACCGAAAGGGGACTGCGTTGCAACCGTTGCTCCATCGTCCGTGGAAAGTCCGGTGTCTACCTCTCGGCCCATTGCCTCGGCAAGGCCGGTGACTTCACAATCACCGGGATGACCGCGGAGCAAGCGAGAATGAAAATCAAGGAGAACTCCCACCTCCTTCCCTGCAACATCCGCGTGGAAGAGGGGGTATCGTGGCTCCATTTCGATGTCCTCCCCCAGTACGGGGTGACCGCAAAGGTATACGGGTTCAAGGCATAGGGAGGGCGGTTTATGTCTAAATTATCAACTTGGGCAGCAACCGTAGGTTTATGTTTATGTTTTGCCCTCCCTTCTTGTTCCCCCAAGATAGTGGAGAAATGGAACACCCAGTATGTCTACCGGGATGTCCATCACCGCGACACGGTCATCACGAAGGATAGTGTCTACATCCGTGAATGGATGAAGGGTGACACCGTCTTCGTGGAGAAGTACAAGGATCGTTTCGTCTACCGGGATAGGTGGCGTGACAGTATCATCGTGAAGCGCGATTCCGTAGCCGTGGAGACACTCAAGGAGGTCAAGGTAGAGAAACCCTTATCGTGGTCGCAGAAGGTCAGGATAGGGGCGTTTCCGTGGCTTCTGCTCATCACGGGAGTACTGGGTGTCTGGACATTCCGGAAACCTCTCCGCGGATGCTTTACGAAATTGTGGAAACTGATATTTAAGTAGCAAAAGAAAGAATATACTATGGCAGATTTCAACGCACTTGAGGCCCTCATCAACGCCCATATCAAGAAGAATGGCGTTCAGGCCATCACGGGCAATATCTTGAACGGCATCCTCC
>CAMJRT010000073.1 GCA_946408295.1 uncultured Bacteroidales bacterium | reverse complement strand
GCTCGCCGTGAAATCGATGGATTTGACTCCCGCCGCCGCTTCCGTGGAAGGCAGTTTGCAGGTGATGGCCAGCACGCTGGAGAATTCGGTGAAAGAGACGTGGGTGTAATCCGTCACATCGCTCATAGCGGCCAGGTACTTGAGATCCGTAGTCACGCCGTCCGCCGGCTGGGTCTGGGAGGCATAGGAAATGTCTCCGTTGACGATTTCAAGGTCGAAAGAACTTCCGGCCACGGCCGTTCCGATGAAACTGCCGTTCTTTTGGCCGGCACATTCCGGCAGAAGGGTGAAGTCCGCATATTGCGTCCTGTCGGCGTGGTTGTACACGCGGATTTTGTCGCCCTCCGACCAGGTGGTGGTCAGTTGGGTCGTCTTGCCGTCCGTATCATAAACGGGAAGGAATCCGACTTTGGTAGTCAGGTCTTCGAGGGTGGCACTGAGGGTTACCACCTCCGGAATCCCGGGATTGACAGCCGGGTCCACCGAAGGGGTGACGGTGCCTTCCGAGGGGGCTACCTCCGCTTTGGAGCAAGCCAGGAAAAGAGAAAGAGCGGCAAAGGCCGCGAAAGAAAATGTACCCATCTTTTTCATACGACATTCCTCCTAAAATTCTTCATCGTAAACATTGTTCTCCGGCAAGTCGGACAGCGAGACGCTCGCTTGCAGGAAAGAACGCCCCTGACGAAACTCAACCTCGGACGCACGGGGCGCGGCATAAGCCCGGGTGACTGTAATGTTTTTCATATCGTAACAGATATTAAAGGGATTCAAAGTGCTAAGTTAATTATTTTTTTTGAAAAACAATCATAATCTCAAGAAATTGAAGTCGTAAGCGGGAATGTCAACGCTCACTTCCACGGGTAAGTCGGGGCGTTGGCAATAGCGGCGGACTTCCGGGGGGAGGCATACCGGCACTTGCCGGCGCCGGTCGCTGAAATTGCAGACGAGCAGGGCGGTTTTGCTCTCCGGCTCGCGCAGGCAGCGCAGGAACGCGAACAACTCGTCCCGATTGTATACCTGGCACCAGTTCAGGTCGTAATTGTCACCGCTGCGGAACAGCGCTTCATCGGTCGCCATCTGCATATTCTGTTGGTAGCGAAGCAGGAGTTCGGCTTCGCGTACCGACAATCCCGCCGCACAGAGTTCGTTCACGCTCTCGTTTTCCCAGGCACGCCGGCGGATGACTTCCTGCAGGCGGGCGATGCTGTCGATGGTATGGAAATCGAAAATGCTGGTGCGTCCGTCCCGTCCGCTGAAGCCTTCCGCGTCCATTCCGCGTTCGCCGATTTCCTGCCCGAAATAGAGCATAAACGGTGCCCGGTTGAACAGCAGGCTGAATCCCAGGGCGGCGAGCCCCCGTCTGCCGTCGCCGGCGTAAAAGTCGGATGCGATGCGCTGCTCGTCGTGGTTTTCCAGGAAATTGAGCAGGCGGTCCTGCAGGGCGCCCACCCGTTGCCAGTCCGCAGTGAGGACTGAAGCGCTTGTCGGCCGGCCGGGCGGGAAAGTCCCGTCGTCGGGCCGCGCGCCTTTGCCCAGGTGGCTCTCCGTCACTGAACGAAGCGTATCGTAGAAGCCTGTCTTGTGATACAGCAGGTCGAAGCCCACATCTTCCAGATAAGTGCGGTAGCCGTCCCGGTCATAGACCTCGGCGATAAAAAGGACTTGGGGAAATTCTTCCTTGATGCGGGCGATCATCCATTTGAAAAAGGGCGGAGGAACCAGTTCCACCATATCGCAGCGGAACCCGTCCACGCCTTTGGCCGCCCAGAAACGGACAATCTGGTACATCTTGTCCCAGGTGGCGGTGTGGAAGGGACAGTAATTCAGTTTGACGGTCTCGTACCAATCATCCTTGCCGGGGTGGGGCGTAAAACAGTTGCCGCTGGCTTTTGCCGGGTTTTCCCGCCAGACGCCGGCATTTTTGCCGGAGCCTTTCCCGATACCGGACGGCAGTTTGAAGGGAATGCCGGGATAGTAGAAGAAGTCGTTCTCTTTGCGCCAGTGGACGCTCGTGTCATCCCCGGCGCCGAGGTCTTCGGAGCCTTCGGGGGCGCAGTAGGAATGATAGTCCCGCGCCACGTGGTTGGGCACGAAATCGAGGATGGCTTTCAGCCCGGCTTTATGGGTGCGTTCCAGCAGCGCCTCGAACTCTTCCATCCGGGCGTTTTCGTCATCGGCCAGATAGGGGTTTACATCATAATAATCCGTGATGGCGTACGGCGAGCCGGGCTCGCCCTTGACGAAGGCCTTGCCCCGCGCGTGCCGCAACACCCCCGTGTACCACACCGCACTTACGCCCAGCCACTTGAGATAGTCAAACGCCTTCCTGTTCCAATCCGAAAACTTTCCCTTTCCCCACAGCCGTGGCAGTACCTGGTATATGATGTATTTTTGCATAAAAACAGGCCGGAAATTTTTCCGGCCTGCAAATATAAGAATTTTCGTAGAATTGCGAGGAAATGGCAGCAAGGACCGCTATCGAAGGGCGGGCTCGGCGGAGGAGAGGTCCCAGATGGCGCTGTCCCAGCCGAGGGTAGTGGCGAGGGAGTAAATGGTGGCGCCGGAGCCGGATGCCTTGCCGTGCCAAGGATAGCAGTAGGTGTCCTGCACACCGACCGTCAGCGGCGATGAGTCGGACACGTTGGGCTGGTCGACCGGATTGCACTCGGCATAGGGACCTGAAAACGCCATCGTAGCGAGGCGATAGCAGTCGCTGAGCGTGTTTTTGATGTAGGTGTAGGCTACGACGGCACCGCTGCTGCCCTTGCCGTTGACATCGCCCTGTTCAGTCGCTATGATGGATGGATTCCACGCGATACATTTGCTGATGGTGATGTTGCTGGTCTTCTGGGCATCTGTCGCCTTGGCGTTCCAGCCGTCGTGGGCGCAACGCCCGGCGATGCCGCCGGCAACGCGCTGACAACTGATGGTCGCCTTGCTCCAGCAGTTGAGCACCTCGGCTTTGAGATTGCTGTTGGTGGCATTGATGTAGCCGCTCTTGATCTCGCCGACGATGCCGCCCGCACTTTGCTGCTGAGCCGTAACCGAGCCGGAAGTCCAGCAGTCCGAAATCTTGCCCGACACCATATAGCCGGCAATGCCGCCGGCCCAGTTGCTGCCGTTCGTGCGTACCTGGCCGCCGGAGTAACATCTGCTCACAACGATGGTACTGTTGTTGGTCTCGATGTAGCCGACGATGCCGCCCGCCTGCTGCGCGGCCGTAACCGAACCGGTATTGATGCACTTCGTGACAGTGGTCCCGTCCTGAATGTGGCCGCAGATGCCGCCGCAGCGCTCTCCGATCACGTCGCCCGACTTGGCTGCCGTGACTGTGCCGCTGTTGGTGCAGGAAGTGAAACTACAGTTGCTGCAGGCTGTCCAGCCGGCGATGCCGCCGACCAGGCGTATTCCATTGCAAGTGCCGGAGAACGTACATCCGGAGAAGGTGCTCGTTTTGTTTATCTTGCCGACCAAGCCTCCGCAGCCTTGATCGTTCGTCGTCGCGCTGGAGTTGCCGGAGGTAAGGGTGGCAGCCACGCTGCAAGTCGTGAAAGAGGCGTTGGCGGCAATGCCGACGAGTCCGCCGCAAGGCTGGGTGCCCGTGCTGCTGACCGAGCAAGAGGACGCCACCGTGACGTTACTCACCGATGCGGTCAGTCCGCCGTTGGTACCGGCATAGCCGCCGAGGATACCGCAGGCGGAATTTTTGTTCTGGCTGACCGTGCAACTCTCGAACGTGACGTTCTTGCATTCGCCGTTGAGCACGCCGAAAAATCCGGCGTAATTGCAATTGGCGCTCTTGAGGTTCTTGATTTTGTGATTCTTTCCGTCAAAATGAATCTTGATGTCGTACGGGTCGGTGACATTGATCGGGTCCCACTGTGCGAGCGCGGCTGCATCGACGTCGGCGCCCAGTTCCAGATAGGTCTCGCTGTCAGCCGTCAAATCGTGCATCGTGCGGAGTTGGGCGAGCGTCTCGATGATATAGGGGTCGGCTTGCGTGCCGGAGCCGCTCTTGAAACCGTGCGTGTAGGTCTCGCCGCCGCCATCATCCTGGCCCTGGCCACCTTCACCCTGGCCACCTTCACCTTGGCCACCTTCACCCTGGCCGCCTTCACCCTGGCCACCTTCACCCTGGCCACCTTCACCACCTTGGCCTTGGCCTCCCTCGCCTCCTTGTCCGCCTTGCTCGCCTTGGCCTCCTTGTTCACCTTGGCCTTGACCTCCTTGGTCGCCGCCCGGGTTCTGCTGGTCATCCTCATCCGAATAGTAATCCGATTCGGGTCTGACCACATCTTCGATGTAGGGGAAATCGCTCGTGCAAGCGCCTATCAGGCAGATGGCAAAAGCGCATAGAAATAATCTGAGTTTCATAGTATTCTCGTTCAAATTTCGAAATGTCAGGTTGGATTATTCACCCCCGTTGCCACCGCCTTCGCCGCCATCCGGTTCGGGCTGGTCGTAGGTGATGTAAAAGTGCGAGTTGACGGAGCGTACGCCGAAGTGGTCGTAGTCCGGAAGGTTGTCGCAAGGGTAGTTGACCACATTGGTCGTGGGTTCGCCCCGGCCGAGGACGCACATACAGGTCGAGCCGCCTCCGTCCATATTGAGCGCATACTGCGTATTCGGGAAGTAGTGGAGGATGAAGCGGGTCAAGGTCGCGGCCGAAAAGCCGTGCGCGGCGTTGCTGCGGCCGTCGACGGTAATCAGCATGCATTTGTCGCAGCCCTCGTGGTCGGGGTTGTCTTCCACCAGTGCGATGACCGTACGCGGATAGTTGTCCGCCCCCTGGTGCTTGATCGGACATTCGGAGTCATTGGTGTTGTTCTTGTAGGCAGCGTATTGTTTCATCTTGTCCACAAAACTCTCGCCGACCGGCTGGCCTTCCCAGATCAGCAGGGGAGAACTGCCGAACATATTGGGCCAGTCGGACTGGATGCTTCGGTAGTAACTGCGTTGTTGGGCGATGTCCCAGGCATTCGCTCCAGGATTGAAAATCTTGATGTTCTGGTTTCCGTCCGAGCATACGATGGCCTCGCTTTTCCACTGCGGAATGCGCGTATGTCCCGGGACGATGGAACTTCCGATGATGGCGTGCGGCTTTCCGTTCGTGCGAATCCACACCGAACCGACTTCGTAGGCTCCGTTGACACAGGCGACCGCCCCTTCCGTGAGGCGTTTGTGCGCAAAGACTTCGTCGGTGGCCCGCTGCCCATCGCCGCTCTCGCAGCCGTAGAGCGGATAGACGCCGACCAGCGCGCGGATTTCAGCCGGCGATAGTTCGTCCGTCGTATCTCCTTCCGAATTTCCATAGTGGAATTTCAGATGCAGGCGCGGGCTGGTCATATCCATTTCCAGCACGTTGACGACCTGCGGCTCGCCCGTCACTTCCGTGTCGCGGCCGGTAAAGTTTTTCCACGCCAGGCCGGGTACGATCGAGTCGGTGACAAAGGTGCCGATGACGACCGGGGCGGCGTCGGTAGGGTTGGTGTCCTTGGGTATGAAATGGTAATTCATATCCTTGTCGGGGACCTTGTTGCAGGCCATCGCTCCGCTGAGGAGAAAAATGGCTAACAGAGACAAAATCATATCTTTCATTCTTTTCATCATTCTTATTTCAACGTTGGTTCACTGCCGCCGAGGTTCCAGATGCTGCCGCTCCAGCCCAGTTGTATGGCAACCTGGGAGAGGTTCTTGCCGCTGTCCGCTGCCTTGCCGTGGTAAGGATAACAGTAAGCGGGGGCCGTCCCGACGCTAAGGGGCGCTTCGGGGGAAACATTCTCCTGGTCGACAATCGCGCACGCAGCATAGTTGGGCGTGTAGTTCATATCGTTCTTGCGCAGGCAGTCTGTCAGGGTATTCTTGATGTATGTGTAGCCCGCAATGGCTCCGCAACTGGCTGTCGTACTCTCGTCGCCGCTGGTGACAGTGGCCGTGACAGTGGGATTCCAGGCGATGCACTTGCTCATCGTAATGTTGCTGGCCTGCGTTTCGTCTGCGGCAAGCCACTTTTTGGTGAGCATGCCGGCGAGGCCGCCGAGGTTGGACTTCCCGGAAATGGCCGCGGAAGACCAGCACTGGGTGATGGTGATGGTTCCGTTCGCGCTCAAGCCCCAGGCCTGTCCGACGATGCCGCCGGCCGTCTGCTGTCCGACGGACACGCTGCCTTTGCTGTAGCAGTACTCGATGGTTCCGCTTTCAATGACACCCGTGATGCCGCCGGCCGCTTCCGTGCTGCCGGCCCTGATGTTGGCATTGGAGGAGCATTTGCTGATTTTGCAGCCTTTCTCGCAGTATCCGACGATACCCCCGCACTCCAGTTCATTGGAAATGTTTCCGTTGTTGACGCATTGGCTGATGACGCCATTGGGCGCCATATGGCCGATGATACCGCCCGTGCGGCGT
>CAMJRT010000072.1 GCA_946408295.1 uncultured Bacteroidales bacterium | reverse complement strand
GGCGCATTTCCCTTTTCTTTTCCGAGTGCCGCCGCGATTTTCTCCGGCAACTCTCCGGCAAGGACTTGTTCTATCCCGAGCGCGAATAATGGACTATCTTTGCGTCTGCGTATGCAAGTGTTTTCAGAACATATACTCCGATGGTTTGATGCCAATGGGCGGGATTTGCCCTGGCGTCGGGACCGGCAGCCCTATGCCATCTGGTTGTGCGAAATTATTATGCAGCAGACGCGCATCGCCCAGGGCCTGGCCTACTGGGAGCGTTTTATGCAGGCTTATCCCCGGGTGGAGGACCTGGCGGCGGCCGGAGAAGACGAAGTCTTGCGGCTTTGGGAAGGGCTGGGATATTACAGCCGGGCGCGCAACCTCCATACCGCAGCCCGTCAGATTGTCGCGATGGGCGGCTTCCCGAATACGCTGGAAGGCATCAAAAGCCTCAAAGGAGTGGGGGATTACACGGCCGCAGCCATCGCTTCGATTGCTTTCGGACTTCCGGCGGCCGTCGTGGATGGCAATGTCTATCGGGTGCTGGCGCGCTATTTCGGCATAGAAACCCCCGTGGGCAGTACAGCCGCCAAAAAGGAATTCACCGCCCTTGCCCAAAGCCTGCTGCCGGGGGACCGGCCGGGGGATTTCAATGAGGGAATGATGGATTTCGGGGCGATGGTCTGTACGCCGGCCTCCCCGGATTGCCGGCTTTGCCCGTTACGGGAAGGATGTTTTGCTCATCGGAACAATCGGATTGAGGCCTTGCCCGTAAAAAAAGAATCGGGGACCGTCAAAGAGCGTTTTCTTACCTATATTTATATAAGGAGCAAGGGCCGGGTTGCCATTCGCAAGCGTCCTGCCGGAGATATCTGGCAGGGGCTGTGGGAACCTTTCCTGATTGAGACGCCGGCCTCACAAGCCCAATCCGCCGCCCGGGAACGCGCGGCCGCCGTTCTCCCGGCCTGGGCCGCCGGTGCGGGACTTCTGCGGGAAAAAGTGCGTCATCAACTGACGCATCGTACGCTCTATGCCGATTTCTATCTGCTTGAAACAGACACCCGTCCGCCGCTTTCCGACGACTACCGCTGGATCAAAGAGACGGAACTTGACCGTTACGCCAAGCCCCGTCTCATTGAAATCTTGCTGGAAAGTTTATAGAACTTGCGGCAGGAAGGTGCTGATGATAAGTACGGCGATGCCGCACACCAGCACGGCAATCGTTTTGCGCGACACCCCTTTCCATTCTTTGAGGAGGATGCCCCAGACATTGGAGAAGACCACATTCAGCGACATCAGGATGCACCAACTGAAGGTAATCAGCACCGGGAAGTCGGTCAGGAAGCCTTTGCCCAGGCTCAGGCCGAAGAACTGGCTGTACCACAGCAGGCCGGCCAATGCACAGAAAAGCAGGTTGTTGCCCCAAAGGTCCCCGCGGCTGTAATCGCTCCAGGTCTGGTTGCGGCTGTTCTGATAGAGGCAATAGACGGCGTTGGTGATAAAGCCGCCGAAGGTCACGAGCAGCGTGGCAGGAAGGCTCTTGAAGATATCAGGGGTATTCTTCCAGGCAATCGGCTCTCCGAAACTCAGGCCGATGGCGAAACAGGCGCTCATAAAGCCGGCTAGCAGGGCGACGACGATTCCTTTGCTGAAATTAAAGTCCTTGATGGCTTTCTTTTTCTCTTCTTCCGGTAGGCTGGCCGATTTCATCGCACCCGCCACACCGATAATCGCGATACCGATCAATGTCACCACGACGCCGATGATGACCGCTCCGGTCAGGTCGCTGGCGTGTCCGGTGAAAACCGGGCCCAGGATGGCGCCCAGGCCGGCGCAGGTGCCCAGCGCGAGGCTTTGTCCGAGGGCTACTCCCAAATAACGCATACTCAGCCCGAAGGTCAGGCCGCCGACTCCCCAGAGCATTCCGAAGAAGATGGTCAGCAACGTGGCTTTCGGATGCGCCGCAAACAAGGCAAAAAGGCTTTCTCCCGAAGGAATGGCCAACAAGGCTCCCAGTAAGGGAAAGACCAACCAGGCGAAGACGCCCTGAATCAGCCAGTAACTTTCCCAACTCCACGCTTTGATTTTGTTGATGGGAACATAGCAGCTCGACTGGCAGAAGGCGCCGATGGCAATAATCAGTAAGCCGAAAATCAAATTCATATCGATAAGGATTTAGGATGGATTGTTCTCTTGTCCGGAAATCCGGTTCTTTTCCCGTTCCGACAACTTGCGGCCTTTCTCCTTGAAATGCTCAAAGCCCTCGCCGAATACGTTGGAAACATTGGTGATATAGACGAAAGCGTCCGGATCCAATACTTTGATATATCGGAGCAACATCGTGATGTCCCGCCGGCGGGTGATGACCAGCAGAACTTCTTTATCTTCTTTCGTGAACCATCCCTGCGCATGCAACACCGTTGCGCCTCGCTTGAAATCATAGACGATGGCGTCGGCAATCTCATGGTATTTCCGGGAGAAAATCATAACCTGGATGGAACGGCGGGTACCCGAGAGAAACATATCCGTCGAATAGCCGTCCACGGCGACGATGATAAAACCGTAGACGACCGTCGCAAAACGGGCGGCGGGAGTAAGGGCGTTTCCGTCCGCATCGAAGGAGGGGACGAAAAGGGCGGAGAGAATGATGACGGAGTCTATGAACATCACCATCTTCCCCGGAGATACATTGTACTTTTTGTTGACCATCAGTACGATGATGTCGGTTCCGCCGGTGCTTCCGCCCTGGGAGAAGGCCAGTCCGATAGAGGAACCGACCAGGCTTCCGCCGATGAGGGCGCAGAGCATTTTCCCGTTGGACAGGACAAATTCTTCGATGAACTCGTGGGGAATGAGGCCGGGAATGATCTCAAATGCCGCCGAAGCCACCAGCATCGCGTAGATGGTCTTGCCGGAAAAACTTTTTCCCAACACTTTCAGTCCGATGCCCAACAGGACGATGTTGATGAGAAAATAGACGGTACCTACGCTTACAGTCCCTTTGGTCGCATAGTGGATAATGGCGCTGATGCCGGTCACGCCGCCCCCCACAAAATTATGCGGCATCAGGAATACACACCAGGAGGTTACATAGACCAAAACGCCGAGCGTAATCAGGGCATATTCTTTCAGGATGGTTCCCGCATTCCGTTTCAGTAAATCCATAGCACAGAAATCAACTTTGGATACAAAGATAGTTTCTTTTTCCGTATCTTTGCACACTTTAAAAAAATCGTTATGTCGGAAGAATTGAATATTGTCGGGGATTTGGCCGTCATTTTGATGGCATCCGGCATCTGTACCATTTTGTCCAAAGTGTTGAAACAGCCGCTCATTCTGGGTTATATCATCGCCGGTGTTCTTGTGGGGCCTCACGTACACCTCTTTTCTGATGCGGGCATCACGGATACACATTCCGTCCATCAATGGTCTGAAATCGGTATCATTTTCCTCTTGTTCGGGCTGGGACTGGAGTTCAGTTTCAAGAAATTGCTCAAAGTGGGCAGTGCGGCCTTCATTACGGCCGGCATCAACTGTCTGGGCATGTTCGTCATCGGCCTGATGACGGGAACGGCCCTCGGTTGGGAAATCATGGAAGCCATCTTCCTGGGCGGTATGCTCTCGATGAGTTCCACGACCATCATCATCAAGGCCTATACGGAAATGGGGCTCAAACAGAAGCCTTACGCGCCCCTGGTTTTCGGTATCCTGGTCGTGGAAGACTTGATTGCCGTTTTATTGATGGTGCTGCTTTCCACTTTGGCGGTGTCCAGAAGTTTTTCCGGAGGAGCCATGATCTTCGCCATGGTGAAACTCTTCTTCTTCCTGATTTTGTGGTTTCTGGTGGGTATTTATGTCATTCCGACCTTGCTTCGGAAGTTCAAATCCTACCTGAGTGAAGAAATTCTCCTCCTGGTGAGTATCGGACTGTGCTTCGGTATGGTCACCCTCGCCAGCACCCTGGGCTTTTCTTCTTCCCTGGGCGCTTTCGTGATGGGTTCCATTTTGTCGGAAACGATGGAGGGGGAGCGCATCGCCCGTCTGACCGCTCCGCTCAAAGATCTTTTCGGCGCTGTCTTTTTCGTTTCGGTGGGTATGATGGTGGACCCGTCCATTATCGCGACGAGCTGGCTTCCGATTTTGATTATCGCCGGAGTGGTCGTCATCTTTATGTTCATTTTCTCGATGGTGGGCTCTTCCCTTTCGGGAAAAGGATTGACCACTTCCACCCACACGGCGATGAGCCTGCTGCAGTTGGGTGAATTTTCCTTCATCATCGCCGGTATGGGCGTTTCGCTGGGCGTTCTTCGCAGTGAGATTTATCCCATCATTATCGCCGTGTCGGTGATTACGACCTTTACCACGCCTTATCTGATCAAGGCTGCGGACCCGATGGAGCGTTTCTTGCGCGCCCATCTGCCCAAGGGCTTGCTCAAGCGCGTCGATCACGAGGATATCAATCCGGATGCTTCTTCCAGGGCCGAGGAGAACCTGTGGCATTCCTTGCTCAAATCCTATGCGCTTCGTGTCCTTCTGTATTCGGTATTGCTCACCGCCATCGGGATGGCTTCCTACGAGTTATTCCCTCCGTTGATCCGTTCTGTTTTCTCTTCCATCCCGGAGGATTTCGTGGGAATGATTGCAGCCGTCGTAACCCTGCTCATCATGGTTCCGTTTCTTTATGGTCTGGCGATTTCCGGCTCTTCCCTCAAAAGGGGTGCCTCCCGGCTGATGAAGGAAAACCCGGCCGGTTCCTGGCGTATTTTTGCGCTGATGGTGCTGCGCATCCTGATTGCATTGGCTTTCTGTATCTCGGTCGTCTTGTCCAATGTCAAACTATCGGGAGCCGCCGTTCTGGGAGTGGCCATTCTGTTCCTGACCATTTTTCTGGTGCTGCGCGTGAATTTCCATAAATTTACCAGCATTGAGGACCGTTTCTTTGAAAATCTCCACCAGAAGGAAATCCAGGCGCGCAAGGAGCGCCCGGTGGCCACTTCCGTGCATCGCAAACTGTCTGCCTATGATATCCGTTCGCAGCGGGTGGAAGTGCCGAAGGAGTCTGTCTATGCGGGCAAGGCCTTGCGGGATATCGGTATCCGTACGGAATCCGGCGCGAATATCATCAAGATTCTCCGGGGCAAGTGCAGTGTTCTCGTCCCGTCTGCCGATGAAGTTATCTTCCCCGGCGATGTGCTGCTGGCCATCGGAACGAGTGATCAACTGGCCCGTTTCACCGAATTGATGAGCGCCACCGTTGATGCGGATAAGGCGAAGCAAGCGGAATTCAGCCTGGAGTGCTTCGTGCTGGACGATTCCTCCTTCCTGACGGGTAAGACCTTGCGGGAGGTCCGACTTCGGGATGCCGGCTGTATGGTCATCGGAATCCTGCGGGGTGAGGAGATGATTACCAATCCGTCCGGAGACCTGCGCTTCGCAGCCGGAGACGGCGTCTGGATTGCCGGTGAGAAAAACAGCGTCGCCTGGTTCGGCGGAGAGAAATAATGTGCTTTCGCCAAGGGCGGCTTCCCGTCAGCGCTGCTTGACGCAGCGGATGGAAGCGGCGCCGTTGGCCTTTGAAAGTTTGTCGCTGAAATAGGCTTGTGTGCCGTCGGCCTTAAGGACGCGGACATAACTGCTTTCATAAAGGGTGGTAGCCCATACTTTTACTTCCTTCGTGACATTCACCAGATTTCCATCATTGTCATAGTAGCCGGCGGCAGGATAGGTCAGCATCCGGTCCTGCATCCCTGCCAGGTCTCTGCCGAGGTCGGACACATAGCCCAACGTGCCCACGTTGTAATTACGGACTTTTCCGTATTCCGAACTGGCCTTTTCGGCCGCTACCTCCCAATTGTAAGCGGGAACCCGCCAGCCGAGCGGGCAGGGGTCGTGGATGCTCTTGGACGAATTCCACAAGTCTAACAGAGCCGTATTGAGGCACCAGTTCTCAGAAGTGCTGCACGTCAAGAAAACCATAGGATTGGCCCGGGCGAAGCCTACGACCCCGCCGGCTGCGCTTTGGTGATTGCTTGCGGGACTGGGGTCCGGGAATGTGGGGGTGACAGGCGATTTTGTACCGGAGTTGCTGAACGGACCGGGGAACGGGTCTTTGCGTCCCCATTGGTACATCAGGCCGAAGTTGGCTGCGATGGCATCCGTAGAGGCTCCGAGGTTGCGGTCCATCCAGATGGAACCATCCTTGTAAGTTTGCTGGAATTTATCAGGAATAAAGCCTCTGCTGAACCACAGGTGCCAACTCCATAGCACATTCCCCAGTTCGTCGCTGACGGCGATTACGGCATTTCCCCGGGTCTCTTTTCCCGTTTGGAAGTACACCCAGCCGTCTTCGTAGGTGACATCGGCGACCAGGTCTTTTTTTTCAACGCCTCTGTTGTTGAAAGTGCTTTCCCAGAGAACGCG
>CAMJRT010000071.1 GCA_946408295.1 uncultured Bacteroidales bacterium | reverse complement strand
CGTCAATAATCTGCGGCAGATGAACCTGCGTTCCGGGAAAATCGTCGATGTCCGCTTGCCCTCTTTCGGAGAAAGGACCATTGCCGTTTCCGTCTTGCTGGATATAGAAAATCCGGCCGGATATGTGCGGATGAGCGACATTTCCGGTGTCGTGCGTTCCAAGGACTTGGTTCTCGGCACTTTTACGGCTGATGACTTCTCGATAGATGCCCGTTGTGACAAGGAGTATCTGTTTCTGTTGAACCTGACGCCGGATGACGGACTGTCTTTTTTCAAGGTCCTGGCTTTGCTGAAAGACTTTTCACCGGATGATTATGTGTTTGATATTGACCTGCGTCTGTCAGGCAATCCTTCCGTCAAAGGAGCCCGTTACCAGCTCAAGGACCAGCCGGTCCGTACCTTGTTAACGAATATTCGATGATGATGAATTTGACCAAACATATTGTTGCAAGACTTATGGGGCTGCTGTTGCTTCCATTGCTGACCGTTTCCGCTTTCCGCGCCGCCGCCCAGTCGCCGGCTCGGACCGGATATCCCGCTGATTCTGTCAAATACGAGGTCTGCGACTCATTGGTGTATGTTTTGGTTTCGCGGGTGGATACCAGTTTGGTCGGTGCCAATATCTTTGCTATTTTGCAGGACGAAAGCAGCGGCCGGGCCCCGGTCAAGATTCAACAGAGCAAGACGGTGGAAGAAGCGATGCTTGCGCGCGCCCGGGCCAACAAAGACCGGGTCTTCGAAGGCTATCGTGTGCGTATTTTCTTCAAGGAATCCGCCCGGGCCGAATCGGAAGAGGTCCAACGGCTTTTTGAGGTTCGCCATCCCGGTGTTCCGGCCTATCGCAGTTATGCCAACCCCTATTTCAAAGTAACGGTAGGGGATTTCCGGACCAAGTCGGAAGCGATGCAACTGATGTCCCGCATTATATCGGAATATCCCACTGCTTTTGTTGTCAAAGAGCCCATCCATTATCCGGTCGTTGATAAGGAAAATACCTTTTATATTGATACGGTTAAGGTTTTCAAACCCATAATGAGGCCGGGTAGAGGAGAATAGGACGATGGCGCAGGGGCTTTCATTGGAACAAAAGTTGCTGCAGCGGCTTTCTCCGTTGCAGGTGCAGACAATCAAGATACTCCAACTTCCGCAACAGGAATTGGAGGCGATGGTTAGAAAGGAGCTCGAGGAAAACCCCGTGCTGGAAGACACTCCGCCCGTCCGAAACGAGGACGGACCCGGATCTTCGGAGGAAATCCCTTCCGAGGATGTTCCCAAAGATGTTTCTTTGGAAGATTATAAAGAGGATTCCACGCCTTACTATAAATTATATGTCAACAACCGCGGCAGGGACGAGGGCCCCAAGCGGGATACTTTGTCCGTCAAGGAAGGCATTACGGAATCGCTGATGGAACAACTTGGATTTCGTGAGTTGGACGACCGGCAGTATCGCATCGCCGCGTTCATTGTCGGCAGTTTGGATGAGGATGGCTATTTGCGTCGGACTGTAACCAATGTGGTGGATGATCTGGGGCTGAGGGCAGGAATCGAGACGGATGAGAAAGAAGTGGAATCCCTTCTTCGCGTTATTCAAGAGTTCGAACCGGCCGGCGTGGGCGCCCGCGACCTGCGCGAGTGTCTTCTGCTGCAACTGAATCATCGTCCCCAGACGGAGGAAGTCAAACTGGCCACCCTGATTCTGGAAAAATATTTCAACGAGTTTTCCAACCGGCACTACGAAAAGATTCTTTCCCGTATCAATATCGGCCCCGAGCCATTCAAAGAGGCTCGTGCCGTTATTCTCAAACTCAATCCCCACCCCGGCGGAATCATTGACGACAGCTACAGCGACATGGCCCAGCAGATTATTCCGGATTTTTACCTGACCTACAACGAGGGGAAATTCGAGTTGGAGTTGCCCCGTTTCAAAATCCCTGAGCCCCGCGTCAGCCGCAAATATGCAGATATGATGCGTGCGGGGGCTACCACCCGTGCGGAGAAAGAAGCGCTGGATTTTGTCAAGCAAAAAATCGAATCGGCCCATCTGCTGATAGAGGCTCTCAAACAGCGTCAGAATACCCTGCTCAAGACAATGCAGGCCATCATTGACTATCAGCACGATTATTTTATCGATGGGGATGCCCGGCATCTTCGCCCGATGGTGCTCAAAGACATTGCCGATATCACGGGTTTCGATATTTCCACCATTTCCCGTGTCGCCAATTCCAAATACATCGAGACGCCGTTTGGTGTGTTCTCGCTGAAATCCTTCTTTTCCGAGGGCATGGAAAACAAAGAGGGAGAAGAGATTTCAACGAAAGAGGTCAAAGACGCCCTTCGCAAATGCGTTGATAACGAGGATAAGCATAATCCGTTGACCGATGACGAACTGGTGGAAAAACTCTCGACGATGGGGTACAAAGTGGCTCGCCGGACCATCGCCAAATACCGCGACCAGTTGTCCATCCCTACGGCCCGTCTCCGTAAGGAACTCTGATGGCACGGTTTCTGTCTTTTCTCAAACGTTGGATGCTCCCGGTTGCGATGACCGCAGGGGCGCTGCTCTATCTGGCTTACCGTTACGCCTTTCCTGCTTTGCACCCTTATGGGAAACTGTTAGCCGCGCTGGTCAAAGGAATACAGCCCATCCTGATTTTTGCGATGCTGTTTATCAGTTTTTCCTGCATCAGGCCCTCGCAGATACGCCCGCATCGCTGGCAATTCCGTCTGCTGGGCATTCAGGCGCTTGTCTTTGTGGGAGCGGCTTTGATCGACTTGTTCGGGACGGCTCCCGGATCGACGGGTGCTTTGGCGCTGGAATGCCTGATGATTTGTGCGATTTGCCCGACGGCTGCCGCCGCCCCGGTTTTTACCGCCCGGATGGGCGGTGACATCGCTTCGCTGGTCTCCTATGTCGTGCTGGCCAATCTGTTGACCTCCGTATTGGTGCCGCTGTTCGTGCCGCTGTTGCACCCCTCTGTCGATGTTTCTTTTTGGTCGGCTTCCGGGATGATGCTGGCCAAAGTCTTCCCCCTTTTGATCGGTCCTTTCCTGATGGCCTGGCTGGTGCGTTGTCTTTTTCCTTCCTTTCATCGCAAGGTGGTAGAAAATGCGTGGGCGAGTTTCTATGTGTGGTCTTTTTCCCTGATGCTGGCCATCTTGATGTCGGTCCGTTTTTTGTTTGCCAGTTCAGCAAGCAGACGGGTAATCGGCGTGTTGGTGGCGGTCTCTTCCATCTGCTGCCTTTTGAATTTTGCCATCGGGCGCATCGTCGGGTTGCGCGTGGGGCGGGCCGCCCGCAGGCCGGACGGAGCGGAGGCATCGGCGGGAACGGGTTTGGAGGTGCCGGCGGGTACGGAAGGAAATGTCGTAGTGAGTGTCACCCAGTCTATGGGGCAGAAGAATACCGTATTTTCCATTTGGATGGGGTACACCTTTTTTACACCTGTCACTTCTATCACCGGCGGATTCTACAGCATCTGGCAAAATATCATCAACTCCTGGCAATTGGAACAAAAAAGAAAAAAAGATAACAAAGTGTGAATATTTTTCTTAATTTTGTGTTTGTTTATGTGTTAGCGTACTAAAACTTATTTCATAAGATGAGACTACTCAACGAAATTTGCGGGAAATATACCCTCCCGCAGGAGACCAAAGCCCGAGGCATCTATCCTTACTATACTCCCATCGAATCCGAACAATCCACTGTCGTCAAGATTTACGGCAAGGATGTGTTGATGTTCGGCTCCAACAGTTATCTGGGTCTGTCCAACGACCCCCGGCTCAAAGAGGCCGCCATCGCTGCCATCCGGAAATACGGCACCAGTTGCAGCGGCTCCCGTTTCCTAAACGGCACCCTTGACATCCACGTCGAGTTGGAAGAGCGCCTTGCCAAGTTTGTCGGAAAGGATGAGGCGGTGACCTATTCGACCGGTATGCAGGCCAATATGGGCGTGATTTCCTGCCTGGGCTTCCACGGCGGCACCATCTTGCTCGATTCCCTGGATCACGCCTCCATCATCGACGGCGCCCGTCTGGGGCTGTCCCGCGTGCTGAAATTCAAGCACAACGATATGGAGTCGCTGGAGGAGAAACTCAAGGCTTGCGACATTGACAGCCCGAAACTCATCGTTATCGACGGCGTCTATTCGATGGAAGGCGACATCGCCCCGCTTCCCCGGATCTGTGACCTCTGCGACCAATACAATGCTTCCGTGATGGTGGACGACGCTCACTCTTTCGGCGTTCTGGGCCGTAACGGTCGCGGTACGGCCGATCATTTCGGAATGGCGGATCGTGTTGACCTCATTATGGGTACTTTTTCCAAGAGTTTCGGCTCCCTGGGCGGTTTCATCGCGGCCGATTCTATCGTAATGAACTACCTCAAACACAACTCCCGTCAGTTGATTTTCAGCGCCTCCATGCCGCCGGCCAATGTGGCGGCCGTCAGCAAGGCGCTGGATATTATGGAGAGCGAGCCCGAGCGTATCGAGCATCTTTGGGACCTTACCCGCTATGCGCAGAAGGCATTCAAAGACAAGGGATTCGACACCGGTCACACCCAGTCGCCGATCATCCCGCTCTTTGTCCGCGACACGATGAAGGCCCTCGCCGTGGTACACCTTTGTCTCGAGGAAGGCGTGTTCGTGACCCCCGTCATCGCGCCCGCCGTGCCGCAGGAAGATGTGCTGATTCGTTTCGCCCTGATGGCGACCCACACTTTCGAGCAGGTGGATTTTGCGGTGGAGAAGATTGAGAAAGTGTTCCGCAAACTGGATATTCCTTTCTTGAAATAATCGCCTATGGATGCTCCGAAGGTCGTAATGATTACAGGCGTCAGTTCCGGTTTCGGCCGGGCGATGGCCGTCCAATTAGCCTCCCGGGGGCATAAAGTCTATGGCACGGTGCGCCGGGACGTCGAAGCGATTCCCGGCGTGACTTATGTGCAGGCGGAAGTGCAGGACGAGGCTTCCGTAGCGGCTGCGGTGGCAACGGTCGTTGCTGCGGAAGGGCGTATCGATGTGTTTATCAACAATGCCGGTATGGGCATCGGCGGTCCCATTGAGTTTACGCCGCTGGAGGATGCTTCCCGCCAGATGGATATCAATTTTATGGGAATGGTGCGTTTCCTGCACTATGTGGTGCCGCAGATGCGCCGCCAGGGCGGGGGACGGATTCTGTGCTTCAGTTCCATCGGCGGCCTGATGGGACTTCCTTTCCAGGGCTTCTACAGCGCTAGCAAATTTGCCATCGAGGGCTATTGTGAGGCGCTCCGGCTGGAATTGCGGGGCAAGAATATCGATGTCGTGCTGATTGAGCCGGGCGATTTCGCGACGGGATTTACCGCTTCGCGCAAGAGTACCCTCGCTCCCGAGGCCTATACCGCCTATCCGACCTATGCGGAGAGCCTCAAAAGCATCGAGCACGATGAACAGAGCGGCCTCAAGCCGGAGTATCTCGCCGAAAAAGTGGCCCGCATCGTCGCCTGCAGACGTCCGGCTTACCATTATATTATCTCTACGCTGGAGCAGCGCTTGTCCGTCACGCTTAAGGCCGTCCTGCCGCAGCGCTGGTTCGCCGCGATTCTGGCCTCTTATTATAAATTGAAATAACGCTGCTTGCCGGTTTTACTCTTTGTTTTGTCGGCAAGCACTTTTTTGAATGATTGAAGCACAGGGCATAACCAAATCTTTCGGCTCCCTTCAGGTCTTGAAAGGGATTGATTTCCGTGTGGCGCAGGGAGAAGTCGTTTCCATTATGGGCGCTTCGGGCGCCGGCAAATCCACTTTGCTGCAAATCTTGGGCACGCTGATGCGGCCCGATGCCGGCTCCCTGCTGATTGACGGCAAGGATGCGCTGGCCTTGAAAGGGGACCGTCTCTCGGCTTTCCGGGCCCGCCGCATCGGTTTCGTGTTCCAGGCCCACCACCTGCTGCCGGAGTTCACCGCGCTGGAAAATGTAATGATTCCTGCCCTGATTGCCGGGGAGCGCGATAAGGTCGCCCGTGAGCGGGCCGCTTTGCTGCTCGCCGAGGTCGGCCTGGCGGAGCGCGTTTCCCACAAGCCCTCCCAACTTTCCGGCGGGGAGCAGCAACGCGTCGCCATCGCCCGCGCTTTGGTCAACCATCCCGCCGTACTCTATGCCGACGAGCCTTCCGGCAACCTGGACAGCGCCACCAAGCAGGAGATTCACAAACTCTTCTTCACCCTGCGCGAGCGTCACGGTCAGACCATCGTCATCGTCACGCACGATTCCGACCTCGCCGCCCTCTGCGACCGCTCCCTCACGATGCGTGACGGCCGTTTCGAATAAATTGAAAAAATCTTTCAAAAAAATTTGCCAGTTCAAAAAAGTTGCGTATCTTTGCAGCCCGTTTGGGAAAACGCCTTACGGGAATGAAGAACGAGATCATTGACAAGACTGTTAAAATCATCATAGAGATATGATGAGACAAGTACAAGCA
>CAMJRT010000070.1 GCA_946408295.1 uncultured Bacteroidales bacterium | reverse complement strand
GGCCCGGTAACGAACTCGGAATAGACGAGATAGCCTTTGGCCTTGATTTCCGCGATCCTTGCCCCCAACCTCATTGAGTTAAAGAGCCGCAGTGCCTCCAACGGCGTGATTGCGTGTCCTTGTAGCATATAGTCAAGGATGCGCTCGGTTTGGGACTTACAAGCCCCGGTGTTTTCGTTGATGTTCTGCATAAGAATTAAAATAAAACCCCGTTGGGGGAAGTCTCATAAGATGTGTCATACCGGGTATTGTCCCCCTTTGGGTATTCTTTGACAATGGGAAACTTGAGGTCCTTGAGCATTTTGCGTCGCTGCCTCTTGTCTCCGAGGAATTGGAAGTACCGATGCTTTCTTGGCCTTTCGACTCTTACCAATGTCGTGGTCTTTCTCCATTCGGAAAACGCGACTTGTGATATTGTCCGTTGGTGAGCGTCCAACATTCCCTCCGGGAGGTAGTCGGTTCGTTGTACGGATAGGCCGGTGTAAATCCAATTCGTTGCTTGATAGATATATCCGTGATGGCCTTTCCCGCTATCTGCGTATGAGATTACGACCATGGGACGCGGGAGGCTTTTCAAGCATTGAGAGACAAAGAAAGATAGCGCGTTCCGGGGAAGTCCGTCGTTCACGACAAGCCGGTTTAATTCAAGAAAATTGAAAGTGTATTCCTCGCCCATAGCCCCCACGATCAAGTCGTGAGATGCCGGAGGTCCAAAGGTGCAAACACCTTGAAGTTGCCCCCCCCCACCATACAATCCGAAAGCAAAAGAAACGGGCGGAATTCGGTGCGCGTAGTGCTTGTATAGCACCCATTCTTTTGCCTCGGAAAACGGAATGCGGAGGACCTTGAAATCGTCCTTATTGAACTCCATCTTTATATGGTTTGAACTTGTAGTATTGATGAACTTTCTTCGACCAATCCCTTTCCATCTTGACCGCCCTGGTCGTGCTTTCCGTGTAGTAGGCGATGCAATTAGGCTCGTCAAGGATATAGCCGAGTTTCTTGAGGTATGAACGTTGCGAGCGTTTCTGCTTGGGTTGTTGCAGAACCTTGATTTTCGTGAGTTGGTGTACGCCCCACTTTCTGCGGACTTGCTCCTCGCGGAATGTTTTCTTGTAGGTCTCCACCCGCTTTGCTATTGCCTCCGGGGTGTAGCAGCAGGAGTTGTCACCACCCCTTGCGATGTTCGAGGCTTTCCCCGCCTTGACCCCCATATCGTGAATATGTTCCGGTGACTTGCGTAGGTGGTATCGTGCTTGGATTCGGTCGATGGTGGAAAGACCGCGCCCGGTCATCTCGCGTATCTCCTGCTTTGTATAGTGCGGGAAGATCCTACGAACCTCGTCAATCTGCTCTTGCGTCAACGGTCTTGGCATCCCTCCTCCTCCCTTCTCGACTTATAGCCCTCGTGGAAAGCCATCATCATAAGGCCGTGCGCGTATTCCGCAAGGGTATTGGCGGCCCCGGCCTTGATTACCGCACCGCAGAGAGTGTTTATCTTTTCAAGCCCGATTCTTGCCACTACCGCCATGTGCGCGGCCATGAAATCCTTTTCCGAGAAGTTCATCCACGATTGGAACTCTTGTTCGATTTGTTGTTCCATCGCCTCCTTGAAGGCGTTTTCAGCGAACTTGTCCATATTTCTTTTCCGTGATTTTAGAGCCTATGCCGAGGGCGAGGCCGATGAACAAGAGGATATAGTTGGCGGTGCAGGGGTCTCCGTTCTTGTCCGTGATGCAACACGCGGCAAGGAAGGTCGCGATGCAGAGTACGCCGAGGGTTGCTGATAGTTTGCGTTTCATATACTCAAAGGTTTATTCTTCGTCAAACAAGGAAGGATGCTCAAGGTCGGCCTTGAACTCCTCCCACGACTTATGCGTAAGCCACCAGTTGAACAGGACTTCCGCAGACAAACTTACCCCGGCTTCTCCCCATCTTGGCTTCCCGTTTCTTGTCCGTGATTCGGGGGGCAATTTCGCTTGCCCGTTCCGCGTACATTCGGAGCGGGGGTGTAGTTGTACTGACATTTCCTTGAACTTGTCGGGGTTGTGAGGTCTGTATTCCGCCCCCCCCCGTGTTCGCAGAACTGCTTGATTTCTTGAGTTTTGCGTAGGTAGGAGTGTACCCCCCCCCCTATGAAATATTCAAAGACTTCAAGCCACTTTTTCTTGACATACGGGTACAACTCCAAGTCCCTCATCTTCGTTGCGTGGGATGACATCGGACAGAGGATGCAACCGATTCGGCGGCGGTTGTAGGGCGGGTCGTAGAGTTCACAATGAGGCACTTCCACGACCTTGTTGAGAAAGTCCCAGACATCGGCATCCGTCCACTCAACGAGGGGATTCACGATGATGGAGTCCTTGCCGTTGATGCAACGCACCTCCTGTTCCTTGTCGCGGGAAAACTCGTCCTGGTTGATGTTCTTCATCTTCTTCGCCACCTTTTCGGCAGACCACGCGAAGAACTCGTTGATGTCGCCCGCGAACTTGTGTCCCGTGACCTCAACCGACTTGCGTTTGGATCGCTTGACCGATTCCGAATGACGGACTCCCGTTAGGGTAACTTTCCCCTCTCCCGCAGACTCCTTGAACTTGGCACAACACCAACGGAGTTTCATCGTGGGAACCATCCCCATCTCCTTCGCCACTTGGTACATTGACTTGTCTACCTTCTCAAACTCAACATCGGGGTACTGCTTCTTGATGAAACGGATGACCTGCGGAGGGTCTACCGATGTGGGCGAGAAATGGGCCTTAAAAGCCACTCCAGCGAGTTGGGTGATGTGGTATAGCGCCTGACTATCCTTGCCACCTGAAAAGGCCAAATAAAAGCCGTTTTCGGGGTCGTACATCTTGGCGAGTCTTTCGGCCTTCTGGATGAGGGCAACGGATTGCTCCATCTTGTGCCGTAGTCCTGGCCACGCCTTTTGATATGCTTGTTCTAATGTCATAGTCTTGAAATAATCCCATCCCGCATTTCACAACGCAGGATGGGCGAATCGTGAGAATTGTGTGTTCAACCTCCCCGGTCAGCCGGGAGTTGGTTGCCCCTCCCCGAATCGAACGGGGCTTTTCCGGGTCAAAGCCGGAGGTATTAGCCGATATACGAAGAGGCAATTTCTATTTCCCCTCAATATGTTTCCGTATGGCAACATCCGAAATGCCATATTTTTTTGATAGTGCGCGATAGCTTTTTAAGACCGCATACTCGGCCCTTAACTCCTCGTCACTGATAGGAAGAATCCTCTTAATTTTCGCGCTGCACTTGACGCACCTTTGCGACCCCTTGCCGATTTCCGCGCCGCAGTCCGGGCAATAATATCGTTTCCGTTCCGTCTTGTTCCCTCTGTAATTCACGGTTTGCGAGTGGCAGTTCGGACATAGGAGTTGGAGGTTATCCAATGAGTTATTCTCATTGTCCCCGTCAATATGATGTAATTGCAGGGTTATTTCCCGACCGTTCCACTTTGAAATGCCACAGCAATCGCACTTGTAGTCCTTGATCCCCTCCTCAATTAGTTTTCGGCGTAGCTTTCCAGATGTGATACGCCTACCGGGTTTGTTCGTGTATTCCACCGACGGAATGTATGTGTTTGAAATTGGTCCTTTTGCGGGGACGAACCTGACAAAGTGGCTTGTGTCAAGTCCATGCTTTTCTATGACCCTTTTTAGTGTCGCGATATTGTTTCCGCGGATCGGGACTCCAAGATAGCGAAGGGTGTCGCTATAATTTGCGCTCTTGCGAACGGCCTCATAAACGCGGGCCGCACTCCAATCATATTTCTTCATTTCAGTAGCAATAAAAAACCAGGTCTATTCCCTGGAGCCAGCCTTACCGCGAATCGTCCCTATATGTTTAGCCGGGTGGACTATCGTCAAGCATACGGGAGGGCGCATATACAACGGAACACCATAGTCCGCACGGGCCACGCCTCCACCGCCCCATTCGCGATTTATACCAATTCGGTCTCCGGGCAAGGAAACCCGCTTTAATCCCCGGCAACCCGTGTGCAACCGACCCGGATGCCAAGAATCCGGGAAGGAGAGAGTCAATAAGAAAAGCCCGGCGAGCCGCAGAGACCGGGCTGGTACTAAAAGCCAATGGAAGTAAAATGATGACGATGATGAACTTCGCGGCTCAGCGCATCACTGCGGTTATCCCAATATCTCCGAGAGCCGGATGCCGGTGCTTTTCCCTATTGTTGCCCGGTGTAGTCTCCCCTCTCGGAGCATATTCGTAATCGTGTTAGGGCTCTTGTTGAGCAACCTTGCGGCCTCGGTGCAAGATACGAGGACCTCGGGTGTCGGCTTGCAGAGCCCGATAAGTTTGTCTATCCGTTCGCGGTCTTGCGGGGCGAGTTCAATCGTTTCCATTTGGGCAACAGTGATTTTTGATTTCTTCAAGCCGCTCAATCGGGATAAAGCCACACTTTTCTATTATGTGGGCGACCTCCCCATCGCTCAAATAGACCGCCTCCCTATACCTGGGCGATTTAGGGTTAATCCAAAGTGGCGTTTTGACACCGGCGGAAAACAATGCGTTCAACACCATATATTCGTTGGTGCCGACAATGAAATGGGTAACTTTGAATTTATAGTATTTGTAGCCACCTTTCATCGTCTTTTCGCGGGCGATTGGATTCCGAGAGAACCCGATTTTATAAACGCCTTCCTCAACGGAAGATTTTGCAAGGTATGTAAAGAAGCGTGGGTTTGTGTCCACGCCACGCCACTTTCTATGATGATCTAC
The DNA here is from genome assembly GCA_946408295.1 of uncultured Bacteroidales bacterium. Next base: position 1,785 of record CAMJRT010000070.1, on the reverse strand, counting down.
TACCTCGTCAAATTTTTTTAGGTTTACGCCTGCCATCTATCTTCGGATTAACAATGATTTTCGCCATCTTGCGAATAAGGTCTATTTCTACCCCGTACCATCTTTCCTCGCTTTTGATTTGAGTAGCCGTTACGCGGATAGTCATAAGATCGTTGGGGTGCGGGACGATGTAGTTGTGGGTCTTACCGTCCGCCGGGATTGCTCCCAGAAATTCACGCCACTTGCGTTCCGCAATCCACTCTTTCGGCGTTTTCTTTTTATTCTCAATCATGGTTGGAGCCCGCACCCGGGAACCGCCCCCGGGCCGGACTATTCTATCTTCCGGCGCATCCCTTTGTCGTCGCCCTCGGCGGCGCATGGTAATCACTTTGCGACGATTCGATATTTGTACCTATCTTATACCTTGTATATCGTAGTAGTTCTTTAAGGCCGTTTCTTTCGCCTTTCTTGTCTCTATTTTTCTCCCATGTTTCATTTCGCGGAAGGCTTCTTTCCCGTACTGTCCGTGCGAGGTCACACAATCCTCAAATCCACAAGGGAACGCATCGTATTAAGTCAAGGGGATAATTCGGCTTAACCCCAAGACCGCAGCCGCCTCTTATTCGTAGGTCGCGGCATACCATCAGCTCGTCAAACAACTATTTGGGTTAGTTAATCTTCGCTTGCTTTTCTCGTTCCCTTTCGCTATCTTTGTGGTACGCCGGAGAGTTGCAGATTTCGGGCATCCCATTAGGTTGGGTAGGGCATTTTGTAAGCGGGCTTTAACGAAAACCCTCGGCAAATATAGGAGATAGTTTTCGTTATACCAAATTTTTATAACGAAATTATTAGTTAATCTACAATAAAAATTTTTAATAAGCCATAGAGGGCCGTAGAACCCATATTTGCCAATGGAAGAGCTCAAAAAAAGACTTGTGGATTTCGCCCGGTCGCAGTATAACATGGGGCATACCCGCTTTGAGGAGTACTGCGGATTGGGGCATGGGACGATTTCGGCCATCAAGTCTGCCGGTCCGTCCGCGTCGGTAATAACGAGAATTTCCTCCGCCTGCCCGGAACTCAACCTGAATTGGCTTTTTACGGGTAGCGGCGAAATGTTGAAGGGGACAACCCCCACCCCGCCCCCTTCTTCTCATACCCTCCCCCTCATCCCGCTTGAGGCCTTCGCCGGTCCCGGCCTACCGTCCTATGACGACCAACGCATCGAGGACTTCTACACCGTCACCGAGTTCAAGGAAAGCGATTTCTTAATCCGCGTCAAGGGCGATTCCATGACCCCGAAATATAGCGGCGGTGATCTCGTTGCGTGTAAGAAAATCCCGATGGACTCTGCTTATTTCCTACAATGGGGCCGGGTGTATGTGATTGGAACGCGGAGTCAAGGGATAATGATTAAGCGGGTGCGCCCGGCGGACGATCCCGCATGGATAACGTGCGTATCCGACAATCCCGCCTACGCACCATTCGATGTGCCGAAGGAGGACATCGTTTCAATAGCCCTTGTGAACGGGGCGATAACTCTTGATTAGATATGACCGACGCGCAGAGAATAGACTACCTCGTCGCCGTCCTTGAGGGCGGTAACGCGAAGGCGTTTGCGGACAAGGCAGGGATGCACCAACAAACCGTTACGTGCCTCCGGCAGGGCAGGTACAAGGTGGACAAGTTCGTCGCAAGGATTCTGGCGGCGTACCCCGATGTTGAGGACAAGTGGCTCGTTACCGGGGAGGGCGAGCCGTTGCGGTCGGTCCGGGAAAAGGGCGATGCCCTGCGGAAAGTGGAGGC
>CAMJRT010000069.1 GCA_946408295.1 uncultured Bacteroidales bacterium | reverse complement strand
CCCGGAAGACTCGGAGCCGGAATCCCCCTCCGCAAATCCCGCGCAAGCCACTTTCTCCCGCATCACCGCCAGCATCCCCTCGGAAAGGTCCAGCCCCGTAATGGCGCAAGGAATGGAACGACGGGCGCAGCGTCGGGCTATCTCCAGACTGAAATCCCCCGTTCCGCAGGCCACATCCAACACCGCATAAGGCCGACTCACATCTGCCTTCGCAGACGAATCCGCATCCAGCCTGCCCAATCCGCCCCGTTCCTCCGAACCGCCCGGCAATATCTCCCGGAGGGCCCGCTTGCGCCAGGTCCGGTCGATACCCAATGACAACAAATGATTAAGCCGGTCATAATCCCCGGCTATCGTATTGAAAAGCGTCCGGATTTTTTCGGCCTGGGGACCTCCGCTCATCGCACGCTACTCCACATTGGTTTTGAATTCTAACGTGTTGGCATAATGAGCCTTGCCATCCATACTGACCACCGCGCGGACCCAATACCGGGTGTCGGGAGTCAAACCGGTGAGGTTGTAACTGTAAGAGCCGTCGGCGTGAAGATCCGCCATATCGATGTATTGACGATGTATATTCTGCACATCACCAAAATCAGTATCCGTCCACTCGACGCCCACCTTGGCTTTCGCCTTTTGTTCCGCTGTCAACACGGCCATCGCATCCACGGTAGCTCCGCTTGGTAAAATCGCCTTCACCTCGATGGTCGCGCAGAAATCCTGCGTTTTGAAATGCAGCACTTCCGCCACCAACGAGACCCCCATCACGGACAGATGCGGCATAAAGTAGTACTCCTTGCCCGGTGTAAGATTTTCGACGATAATGCCGAATTTTCCATCTCCGATGTCATACGTTTTAACCGGAGTCACATCTCCCAGTTCATACATATCATACCTATCTACCGGCGTATCGCTCTGGCAATAATAGAATTTCAATTCCATCAACCCTTTTGCGGTGAAATTCTTGAACTTCACATCTGCCATCAATTTGGCGGAAACAGGAGTGATTTCCTCTGCAGGAGCCGTATTAAGGTACACATAGGACAACTCGCCTGTACCGCTATTGTCCTTTTTGCAGGAAAGAAATGCGAAAGGCAACACGGCCATCATCAAAAAAGGAAAAATGAACTTTTTCATTGTGCATCGTATTTTGGTTACTTTTGCAAATATACAAATATTATGCATTTGATATTTCTTCGCGATTTTATAATTTTGCAGAGATTTTGATTTTAAACTTTTCCAAATGGAAATCCTGGATATTTTAAGAGAAGTGGAGCATCCCGCCAAGGGCGACCGCAACATCGTGGAACTCGGGATGGTGGACCGGGCCCGCAGGGACGGAAACAAAGTGGTGGTCGTGCTGGCTTTTCCCAAGCACCGCGACCCGCTGGCCGAATACCTTATCGGCAGTTGCAAGGCGGCCCTCATCCGCCACCTGGGCAAAGGAGTCGAGATTTTGGTGGAAACGATTGTCAAAGAGGAGCCCAAGCCCCAAAAAGCGGGGCTGAACCTGGGCACCGAAGAGGTAGAAAAGGTTCGTCACATCATCGGCATCGCTTCCGGAAAGGGTGGCGTGGGCAAATCCACCGTCGCCGTCAACCTGGCCGTAGCACTGGCCCGTCTGGGCTACAAAGTCGGTCTGGCGGATGCGGATGTCTATGGGCCGTCCGTCCCCAAAATGACGCAGACCGAAGGCGCCGCCCCCGAAGCGATGCTGGAGCAGAACGCGGACGGAGAGGAAAAAGAAATCATTCTCCCGATTGAGAAATACGGGGTGAAATGGATGTCCATCGGCTATTTCGCCGCCCCGGAGCAAGCCCTGATCTGGCGCGGGCCGATGGCCTGCAACGCTCTCAAGCAAATGATTTTACAGGTGCGCTGGGGCGAATTGGACTTCCTGCTGATTGATATGCCTCCCGGCACCGGCGACATCCACATCAGCCTGGTTCACGACATCCCGATGGAAGGCGCCATCATCGTCAGTACGCCCCAGGACATCGCCCTCGCCGATGTGGAAAAGGGCGTCAATATGTTCCTCAACGAGAATGTGAACAAACCCGTATTCGGACTGGTCGAGAATATGGCCTGGTTCACGCCCGCCGAACTGCCCGACCACAAATACTACATTTTCGGCAAGGACGGCGGCAAGAAGATGGCCGAAAAATACGGACTTCCCCTGCTGGGACAGATTCCCCTCATCCAAAGCATACGCGAAGGGGCGGACCAGGGTGAACCCGCCGCCTTGCGCGACGAAGGAGCCGGTGCCTATTACCTCGACCTCGCCCGTTCCTTGACCGGCGAACTGGGCTAAAACCACGCCACCCGCCTCCAAAAACGAAATTTTTTGTAACTTCGCAGCCCGAAAAGTCAAGATTATTATGTCCCTCTATCTCCCGAAGAATTACAAGAACCTGCTGGGTTCGGTGGAAAGCACGGAAAAGGCCATCAAAGCCGTCAAGGATATGTTCCAGACCAACCTTTCCGCCCAACTCGCCCTGCTGCGCGTGACCGCCCCGATGATTGTGATGACCGGAACGGGCGTCAACGACGACCTCAACTCCATCGAGCGCCCCGTCCGTTTCCCCATCAAGGACATGAACGAGCAGCAGGCCGAAGTCGTCCACTCGCTGGCCAAGTGGAAAAGGCTCAAACTCGGAGAAATGGGCATCCAGCCCGGCCGGGGCATCTACACCGATATGAACGCCCTTCGTCCCGACGAGGAATTGGACAATATCCACTCCATCTATGTGGACCAGTGGGACTGGGAGAAAGTCATCCGCAAGGAAGACCGCACGCTGGACTACCTCAAAAGGACCGTCCGCCGCATCTACGAGGCCATCAAAGTGACGGAAAACAAACTCTATGTGGAATTTCCTCAGATTGTGCCGATGCTGCCCGATGACATCTACTTCATTCACGCCGAGGAACTTCTGCAACGCTATCCGGGCCTCAACGCCAAAGAACGCGAACTGGCCATCGTCAAGGAACACAAGGCTGTGTTCATCATCGGCATCGGCGGACAGCTTTCCGACGGCACCATCCACGACGGCCGTGCCGCCGACTATGACGACTGGAGCACGCCCAACGGCGAAGGTCCTGCCGGATTCCAAATCGGGAGCGAAGCGGAATACAAAGGCCTCAACGGAGACATCCTGCTCTGGAATCCCGTGCTGGAAAGTGCATTCGAGGTGTCCAGTATGGGCATCCGTGTGGATGAAGAGGCGATGCGCCGCCAACTCAAACTCCGGGATCAGGAATGGAAGGCCGACCTGTATTTCCACAAGCGGCTCCTCGCCGGCGAACTCCCCTACACCATCGGCGGCGGCGTCGGCCAATCCCGCCTGTGTATGTTCCTGCTGCGCAAGGCCCACATCGGCGAGATTCAGTCCAGCATCTGGCCGGAAGAAATGCGCCGCACCTGCGCCCGGGCCGGCATTGAACTGGTGTAAATGCCAAATACCGAACAGATGAAATCGCTCGGGACTCAGATTACGATTGCTTCAACGGAGGATTTGGAGCGGGCGGCCCAAGAATTTTTGCAGGCCATCGGCTCCGAACGTCTCATTGCGCTCTACGGTTCGATGGGCGCAGGCAAAACCACCTTCACGGCGGCCCTGTGCAAGGTTCTGGGCGTGGAAGACCCCGTCTGTTCCCCCACCTTCACCCTCGTCAACGAATACCGCCTCCCCGACGGAAACCTCTTCTATCATTTTGATTTCTATCGGCTGAAAAGCAGTCGCGAAGCCCTTGATATCGGACTGTACGACTATCTCGACAGCGGCTGCCTCTGCCTGATGGAATGGCCGGAAGTCATCGAAGACCTCCTTCCCGAAGAGACCCTCGCCGTCCACCTCGAAGTCCTGCCCGACGGAACCCGCAGTTTGCATTAAGCCTCCGGATAAGCAAATAAATTTGCTTTTCTCTCGGCTTGCTCGTATCTTTGCATCGCGGATGAAAATAACGGAAGCACTATTTTCGGGGAGCAGCACCACCCTCTCGGAAAGACCCAAACAGGCCTTCCCGGAATTTGCGTTTATAGGGCGTTCCAATGTGGGAAAATCCTCCCTCATCAATATGCTCTGCCAGCGAAAAGGCCTGGCTCTCACTTCTTCCAAACCGGGCAAAACCCGCCTCGTCAACCACTTTCTCATCAACCGGAACTGGTATCTGGTGGATTTGCCTGGCTATGGCTACGCCAAGATGTCGGAAGCCGGCAAAAAGAAACTCAAGCAGATCATCCGCAACTACATCACCCTCTCGCCCGACCTCGTGATGCTTTTCGTACTCATCGATTCGCGCCACGACATCGGACAAATCGATATGGACTTCCTTTTCGAATTGGGCGAAGGACAGATTCCTTTCGCCATCATTTTCACCAAGGGAGACAAACTCGGTCCGAATGTGCTGGCTGCGCAGGTTGAAAAAAACAAGGCGGCCATCCTGGAGCATTGGGAGAGCCTGCCGCCGGTGTTCGTATCCTCCGCCGAAACGGGTCTGGGACGCGAAGATATCCTGGGATATATCGGCGAAGTACTCCAATCCTTGCCAAAAGAATAAAACAATAAAAATTTTCCTATGAACAACGTACATCCTTTGAAAATTTTCGCGTGCCGCAATTCCCACGATTTCGGGGAAAATGTGGCCAAATTTTTGGGCGTCAAACTGGGCGAAGTTTCCATCGACACCTTCAGCGACGGCGAGATTCAACCCTGCTACAAAGAAAGCGTGCGCGGCTGCACCGTATTCATCGTCCAATCCACCTGCCCTCCTTCCGACAATTTGATGGAACTGCTGCTGATGATTGACGCCGCCAAGCGTGCATCCGCCTCCAAGGTCATCGCCGTGATGCCTTATTTCGGCTGGGCCCGTCAGGACCGCAAAGACCGCCCCCGCGTCTCCATCGGAGCCAAACTCGCCGCCAACCTCTTGCACGTGGCCGGTGCGGATATGGTAATGACCTGCGACCTGCACGCCGACCAGATTCAGGGATTCTTCGACTTCCCGGTGGTCCACATTTATGCCAGCACGGTCTTCCTCCCCTACTTGAAGAACCTCAAAATCAAAGACCTGGCCATCGCAGCCCCCGATATGGGCGGTGCCAAACGCGCCCAGGCCTATGCCAAGTACCTGGAGTGCCCGGTGATCATCTGCCACAAGACCCGCGCGAAAGCCAACGTCGTGGACAAGATTACGGCCATCGGCGATGTGGAAGGCAAGAACATCATCATTGTGGACGATATGATCGACACGGCCGGCACCCTGTGCAAAGCCGCCGCCGTCCTCAAGGAGATGGGCGCCAAGAGCGTACGGGCCTGCGCCACCCACGCCGTCCTTTCCGGACCGGCTTATGACCGCATTTCCGAGAGCGTGCTGGAGGAAGTCATCGTGTCCAACACCATTCCCCTCAGCAACGACCCCAACAAGAACAAGTCAAAAATCAGCGTCATCGGGATGGAGCAGACCTTCGCCAACATCATTCACGATGTCTACAACTACGAGTCCATCAGCAAAGACCTGATTTACTAGGAATCCGGCATCGTTGGTATGAAAGTTTTTCTCTTGTGTATAGCCGTTGTGGCCCTGTGCGTGGCGGGGCTGTGCGTGGGCATCCTGTTTCGCAAGGACGGGAAGTTTCCGGATACGGAGATTTCTACGAATGTGGAAATGAAGAAACGGGGCATCCGCTGTGCCAAGGAGGAAGAAATGCGCCTGTGGGGGCAACGACACGGAAAGAAGAAAGTCACCTGCGCCGACCTCGGTTGCACCGACTGCGGCGGGTGTCATATAATTTAACGAATTATGAGCCTTGTAGCCATTGTGGGACGGCCCAATGTCGGGAAGTCCACCCTGTTCAACCGTCTGGTCGGGATGCGCCAGGCCATCGTCGATGAGACGGCCGGCGTGACCCGCGACCGCCATTATGGCCACTGCGAATGGTGTGGCAACGAATTTTCCGTCGTCGATACCGGTGGCTACACCAGTTCCGGCGACGACATCTTTGAAGAAGAAATCCGCAAACAGGTGATGCTCGCCATCGAAGAGTCCGACCTGGTCCTCTTTATGGTGGAAGCCCGGACCGGCATCACCGATTACGACCAGGAAATCGCCGATATCCTGCGTCGCGGCAACAAGAAAGTCATCTTGGCCGTCAACAAAGTCGATACCGGCGACAAGATGTACGACGTCTATCAGTTCTATGCCCTGGGCTTCGAAGAAGTATTCAGCATCTCTTCGGCCAACGGCGGCGGAACGGGCGATTTGCTCGACGCCATCGTCAAATTCCTGCCGAAAGAAAACGAGCAGGCGGCCTCCTTCCCCGACTTGCCCCGCGTGACCATCGTCGGCAAGCCCAATGTGGGCAAATCCTCGATGACCAACGCCCTGCTGGGCACCGAGCGCAACATCGTCACGCCGATGGCCGGCACGACCCGCGACTCCATCGAGACGCATTTCAATCAGTTCGGCTATGATTTTATGTTGGTGGATACGGCCGGCCTGCGCAAGAAGACCAAAGTCCACGAAGACCTGGAATTCTACTCCGTGATGCGG
>CAMJRT010000068.1 GCA_946408295.1 uncultured Bacteroidales bacterium | reverse complement strand
CAAAAATGTTTTCTAATTGGTGGTAAATATACCACTTTTTTGTCAACATTCACAAATAATCCGACGAAATTGGCAAGAAAATCCGTCAAATTCCGTAATTACCGTCAAGAAGTTCTGTGGTTATCTGGCCGAGCCATATCTTGAGACGGCAGGAAAGTCCTTAAATTATAAAAATTCAAAATTATTGCCTATTTTTGCAATTCTAATTTCTTATGGCTATGATTTATTTTTCGGATACGCTCGATACGCTCAATGAAATTCTATCGCAGAAAGAGGCGGTGTATGCCATCTGTGATAGGAAGGTACAGTCAGTCGGCGAGGCCCTCGGGCGCAGCAAAGGCGGGAAAAAGATACCCATTAAATATGTGGAAGTCAGCGAGAAGCAGAAGGATCTCAAATTAGTGTCGGACATCTGCGGCTGGCTGCTTGACAAGGGGGCGGACCGGAATGCCCTGGTGCTGGCCATCGGCGGCGGCATCACGACGGATGTGGTCGGTTTTGCCGCCAGCATCTACAAACGGGGCGTGAAGGCGGCTTATGTGCCGACGACCCTGCTGGCGCAGGTGGATGCAGCCATCGGGGGAAAGACCGGGGTGAATTTCAAGAAATACAAAAATATGCTGGGAACCATCGTGGAACCCGAATTCACCTTCATCTGTTCCTCTTGCCTCAAGACCTTGCCAGAGCCGGTTTTCCGTCAGGGGCTGGCCGAACTGCTGAAGGCCTTTTTGATTGAAAACAACAACGATAACTACCGCAAGGCGATTGACTATTTCAGCGGGATCACTTCTTCCATCCAATACCAGGACAGCACCGTGCTGCTTCCCTACATCCAAAGTGCGGTCAAGGTGAAGGAAAGAATCGTGGGGGAAGATTTGTACGAATCCGGCTTGCGCCGCGTGCTGAACCTGGGCCATACCTTCGCGCACGGAATCGAGCATCTGTCCCAAAAATGGAACTGGTTCAAAAGGCCGGACCCCATCCCCCACGGGGATGCCGTCGCGATGGGCCTCGTGTTGGTGGCCCGTCTGTCCCGCAAGGTCGGACTGTGCTCCGAGCCGCTGGACGAGCAACTTCGCGACGATTTCCTTTCCTGCGGACTGAAGGTGGATTGCCCTTATTCTCCCAAGGAAATCCTGAAGGCGGCGGGGACCGACAAAAAGGCCGAAGGGGATATCGTGCATTTTGTCCTTTTGCGCGGCATCGGGGATGTGGTCATCAAAGATATGAAAATCTCGGAGGCTATCCGGGCGATGGAGGCATAAGTTATGGTTTGCGTCAGCCTACAAAACAAGACTTGCGAGGAAATCCTGGCCTTGCTTTCCCGTGTTGAAATGGCGGAAATCCGCCTGGACCGCTGCCCCCTGACGGAGGACGAGGTGGAGGAGGTGTTTTCCAGCGATACGCCGACCATCGCCACCTGCCGTATCTTGCTGACGGCGGCCATCAAAGCCGGCGCCTCCTTTGTGGATGTGGAAATCGAAGCCCCCAAATCGCTGGCGACTACCCTGCGGACGCTGGCCCGGGAATATGGCACGCGCTACATTCGCTCGTGGCACGATTTCGAGGGGACTCCCTCGCTTGAAGCCCTCAAGGCGATGGTGGAAAAATGCCTGTACCACGGGGCGGAATGGGTCAAAATCGTGACCACCGCCCATTCGCAGGAAGATGCGGCCCGGGTGTTGTCGTTGTATGATGAAGCCTTGTGGACGGATGCCGACCGTCGTCCCGCCCGCGGGGGCCTGGTGGCCTTTTCGATGGGAGAAGAGGGACGCGCCTCCCGCTTGGATTGCCTGCGCCTGGGTTCGCCCTATACCTATGCGGCTTTGACGGAGGCGGAAGCGACCGCAGCCGGGCAATGGGCTTACGAGGCCCTGTGTCAGGCGGTGTACGGGGGCGCGCGCGTCGCGGCCGGCGAGGCACAGGCGGCTCCCGGCGAGGCTGGAATGCAAGCAGCGGCCGAAAGTCCGGTGATACCTTGTTCCAAGAGTTTCGCGCAGCGTGCCATCATCGCGGCGGCGTTGGCGGAAGGAACCTCCGTGCTGACGGGGTACACCCCTTGCCGGGACAATGAGGCGGCGCTGGCGGTGGCCGCCGGTCTGGGGGCGACCGTAGAGCGCGAAAAGGCCTCGGACGGCGTTGGTGAGAACCTGCGGATTACGGGCATCGCCGCCCGCAAAAACGGCCTGGCGCTCCAAACGCTCTTTACCGGCGAGTCCGGGTTGCTGACCCGGATGATGATTCCCCTTTGTGCGATGCTCTCCCAGGAGAGCGTGCTGATCGAGGGGGAAAGGACCTTGCTGAAAAGACCGCTGGGCGGAGCCAAAGAGATTTTGGATGCTTTCGGGGCAAAGATTGAGAATGTGGGAAGCCCGGCTTCGGCGGAAAGTGCGGAAGGGCCGTCTGCGTCTTCGTCTTCGGCGGAGGCACAGGTACCTTTGCGGGTGAAAGGACCGCTGGGGTGCGGCCGCGTGGATATTTCCGGACGGCACGGCTCTCAACTGATATCCGGTTTGCTGATGGCCCTGCCCTTGGGCGAAAAGAATACGACGCTTTCGGTGTCCGACCCCAAGAGCATTCCTTATATATTCATTACACTGGATGTACTCAAGCATTTCGGCATCCGCATCGGCAACGAGTTGCTGGGCGGCCGGGATTTTATGGAGAGCGAAGGGGATTGGAACCTGTGTACCGGCATCCTGTTCAAAATCAAGGGCGGCGGTGCCTATAAGGCTTGCGAGATGCCCTTGGAAGGCGATTGGAGCGCGGCTGCCAATTTCCTGGTGGCGGGCGCCATTTTCGGGGCCGGGGGCGGAAAACGCCTCGGCGCGGCGGCTCCTCTGGTGCTGAAAGGCTTGGACACCACCTCTTTGCAGGCCGATTTGAGCATTATGGACGTGCTGATGGACTGCGGAGCCTGTTTGAGCCAGTTGGATGGCGAGCGGGGCGAACTGGTCGTCCAGCGGGCCCCTTTGCAGGCGTTCAGCCTCGATGCCAGCCACTGTCCCGACCTTTTCCCTATTCTGGCGGTACTGGCCGCTTTTTGTGAGGGAGAAAGCCGCATCGGGGGAGTGGGCCGGCTGGCCCATAAGGAGAGTCATCGCGGCAAGGCCATCGTGAATATGCTCACGCAAATGGGAGTTGTGGTGCGTCTGGAGGGCGATGAGATGGTCATCGAGGGCCTTTCTCTGGCCCACCGTCTTTTGAGCGGCCGCTTGCTGCGCGGGGGAGAGTACACTTCCTGCGACGACCATCGGATGGTGATGGCGCTGAAAGTCGCTTCGCTGGGCGCGGACAGTCCGATTGTCATTGACAACGAAGCCTGTGTGGAGAAATCCTTTCCCGGCTTTTTTACAAGTTTTCAACAGTTATTAGCATGAATACTTTCGGAAGAAATTTTATCGTATCGCTCTTTGGCGAATCGCACGGTGAGGCCATAGGGGTAGTCCTGGACGGGGTTCCGGCCGGGATTCCGCTGACCGTGGAAGACTTCGTTTCGGACATTCGCCGGCGCAAAAGCGGCGGCAAGGGAACCACGCCGCGCATTGAGGCGGACGAACCCGTCATTCTGAGCGGGGTGTATGAGGATCATACGACCGGCGCGCCGCTGGCCATTCTGTTTAAAAACACCAATACGCACAGCAGCGATTATGATATTCTGCAGCAGGTTCCCCGTCCCGGGCACGCGGATTTTGTGGCGGATGTCAAATTTGATTCCTTCAACGACCCGCGCGGGGGCGGCCATTTTTCCGGTCGGCTGACCCTTCCCATCGTGGCGGCCGGCGTGGTGGCCAAGAAAGCCATCGCTTCCGTGCTGGAGGGGGAAGACGAGGAGCCGGTCCGAGTAAAAGGCGCTGCCGGTAAGGGGGACGGCCCCAAGCCTTGCGACATCAGGGCGAGCATCGTGGAACTTGGCGGCATCCGTCGGGGTAACCATTCCGAAAAGAAGTGGCGGGAGGCCCTGGATGCGGCGATGGCGGAGGGGGATTCGCTCGGGGCTGTGGTGGAGTGCGTCATCAGCGAAGTGCCCGTCGGCCTTGGCGAACCGTTCTTTGACTCGCTGGAGTCCCGTATTTCGCACGCCATTTTCGCCATTCCCGGCGTGCGCGGCATCGAATTCGGCGACGGTTTCAAGGCGGCCGCGATGAAAGGCTCCGAACACAACGACCCCTTCGGCCCGGACGGCCATCCTGTCAAAAATGGAGCGGGCGGCATCAACGGCGGCATCAGCAACGGAGAGGATATCGTGTTCCGAGTGGCCTTCAAGCCCACTTCCAGCATCGCCAAGGAGCAGCAGACCCTCAATTTCGTGACGGACAAGATGACCGCATTGTCGGTTCCCGGGCGTCACGATGTGTGTTTTGCCTTGCGTACCCCGGTTATTGTAGAAGCGATGGCCGCCCTCGTGCTGGCCGACCAATTGGTATAATAATGAACAAGAAAACGGTCAAAGACCTTGATTCGTTCAAGGTTTTTCTCAAAAAACACGCGCTGAAAGCCACTCCGCAGCGCATCGCCGTACACGAAGCGATGATGGCGATGGGGCACGCGTGTGCCGACCAGGTGGCGGAGTATATCCAGGAGCACGGCGGCGACAAAATCACCAAGGCCTCGGTCTATAACATCCTGCGCGAACTGGCGCTGCTCGGGCTCTATGGCTACCGCGCCAGCCGCACCAACAAGATGTTTTTCGACGTCAACGCCTTTGAGCATCCGCATATGTACGATGTGGAAAACAATGTCTATCGGGACATTATGGACGAGGATCTGGTGAGCATCGTCGATGATTTCCTGGGACGCAAAAAATTCAAGGGCTACACGGTCGAGGGTTTTGATATCCAGATTCTGGTGCGGCCCACCCGCCGCAAGTACAAGACGGCGGCCGGGACCACCATCACCCAGGTGAGTTCACCATCCGGTCGCAAGAAAATCGCTTCCCGAAAGACCGCACGGCGATAGCCGGCCTGCTTGCCGCTCCCGTTCGATTGCCTTTGCTTGTAAGTCCATTCTCCCGTGAAACGACCCTATATACCCATTCCCGAGCCCGCCCCCTTGCCCGAAGGGGAAGAAATCGATGTCGATGCGCTGCTGAGCGCTTGGGCGGGTTGGGACGCTATGCGTGATGCTTCCGGCCCTTCGAGCGTGGGACAGGCGAATGGAACTTCGTGGGACCTGCTCTGCATTATGGGCCCGACGGCTTCGGGAAAAACGCGTTATGCCGTCTCGCTGGCCCGCGAACTCAACCGACGCCTGCCAACGGGCTGTCATTGTGAAATCATCAGCGCAGATTCCCGTCAAGTGTACCGTCGGATGGACATCGGCACGGGCAAGGACAAGGAAGAATACGGCGAGATTCCCGTTCACCTGTTGGATATCGCCGAGCCGGGCACCGAATACAATGTGTATGCGTACCAGCGTGATTTCGCGCTCGCTTATCGTGATATATGCTCGCGGGGCTGCCTGCCCATTCTTTGCGGAGGTTCCGGACTGTATATCGAGGCGGTCACTTGTTCCTATGATTTCGGGAAAAATATCGGCACGGACCCGGCCGCTTCCCCCGGAAAGCCGGCTGACTCGGAATCTGCCGGGTCTCCCGGAAAAAAGGCCCCGTCGGTTATGGGCTTGCCGCGCCGTACGTATTATATCGGAACGCTGGTTACGCGCGAAGAGCGTCGCGCCCGCATCGCCCGCCGGCTGGACGAGCGCCTGGCTAATGGAATGGTTGAGGAGATCCGCAGCCTGCTGGAGGAGGGAGTGCCGGCGGAAACGCTGATTCGCTACGGGCTGGAATACCGCTTTATCACGCAGTACCTGCTGGGCGAAATTACCTACGAGTTTATGCGGGAACGCCTCTATATCGCCATCTGCCAGTTCGCCAAGCGCCAGATGACCTGGCTTCGCGGTATGGAAAAAGACGGCATCGTCATTCACTGGACCCAGGTATAGGGAATTTCCAGTCTCTCGGCGCGGCCGCGATAGCGACTTAATCACAAAAATTTTGCAGAATTAACAAAAAAGACTAACTTTGCAGTCCCTTTTGCGACAAGGCGTTGCCGAAGGACACCAAATTGAGATATGGTGTAATGGTAGCACTACAGATTCTGGCTCTGTCAGTGAGGGTTCGAATCCTTCTATCTCAACCATTTGCAGCCGGGCGCGTAGCGCCTGGTTTGTGTAACGAAAAGCGTTGAAAACTTGTTTTCAAAAAGCTTTTCGGTTCACAAAGCAAAGTCGGCGAAGCCGACACGGCTGCAAAGTGGTACCGCCCGCCGCAGGCGGCGAAGGATAGCGCGAGCAGGCGCGAGCGGAATCCTTCTATCCCTCGGCAGTCGGCATTATGGCGGGGTAGCTCAGCTGGTTAGAGCGTCGGATTCATAATCCGGAGGTCGTGGGATCGTGACCCACTCCCGCTACAAAAGACATTATTTATACTCCATATATCTGCCCGTCGCATTTGCTTGCGATGGTTTTTTTATTGCTGTCCAGAGGGTTACAATCATCAAAGTTTTCATGAGACTATCGCCAAATAACCAAACAAAACTTCGCCAAACAACCAAACGATTTTCCGCCAAATA
>CAMJRT010000067.1 GCA_946408295.1 uncultured Bacteroidales bacterium | reverse complement strand
TATGCCGTGATGATGAACGGCGTGACCAAGTTGATTATGATGAAATCCGATGTGCTGGATGCTTTCGATACCATCCGCGTGGCGACCTCCTACAAGCAGGACGGAAAGGAAATCGACTGGTTCCCTTACGATGGCGCCGAGAATGTCGAGCCCGTCTATCAGGATTTCAAGGGTTGGAAAACCAGCCTGTGCGACATCCGCAGTTACGGTGCATTGCCCCAGGCGTTCAAGGACTACGTCGCTTTCATTGAAAAAGAGTGCGGCGTTCCCGTGCGCATTATCTCCGTCGGTCCTGATCGCGAAGCCGTCATTATGCGTTAGCGCTTGAGCGCTGCAGCGTTTCCGTCACGGTCCGAGCCCGCGTATGTTCTGGTATAGTGTAATATGCGTTTTGCCTTTTACGGTCTGCTTGAATTGGTCGGTCATTTTCTTGTTGGATGGACGCGGCCGGCGGAAGCCCGACCGGCGGATGTTGTGCCTGTTTACAATCGTCAGCACCTTGTTGTATTTGGGGCACGCCATTCACTTTCTGGATGCGCCGGACGTTTTTTCCTGGGCCGATGTCTTGTATGCCGGTGCGAATCTCGCTGTCTATCCGCTCTTTTATCTCTATCTCAGGACTGTGGCTGATGTGGACGGCATCCGCCGCCTGGACTGGCTCCTGTTGACACCTGCACTGCTGGTATTTATTTTTGCGCTGTTTGCTTATCTGACGGGCGGGCGGGCGGAAGTCGTCCGGTGGGTCGTTCTTTGCAACAAAATCCTTTTCCCGATGACCGTCATTTATACCCTGGCGGCAGGGCAGTTGCTGCTTCGCCGCTACAACTAATCCGTCCGGAATTTCTATGCTGAAACGGAAAAGAAGACCCTGGAAGATTTGTCGGTGCTTTTGGTACTGTTCGTGGTCACTTCCTTGTTGTCGGCGGTGGTGAGCATTATCGGCCGCGATGCGTTTGCCCATCGTTTCCTGCTGGCGATTCCGTCCCTGCTTTTCAGCGGCCTGCTGTTCTCCGTGTGTTATATCGCCTCGCACCTGCCCTTCACGGCGCAGGATATGGTGCGGGATTTGGGCCTGGAGAAGGATAAAGAGTCCGGACCGGAGAAGGAGAAGCCGCACGAAGACACTTCTGTCAATATGGAGGGGGCTCACGCGGAGTTGATGCAGCGACTGGACACGATGGTTCGCGAAAAAGATTTATACAAGCAACAGGGACTTAAAATTACGGATTTGGCAGCACTGGCCGGAACCAATCGGACCTATGTTTCCAACGCCATCAATCAGCAGTTGGGCCTACCTTTTTCTGAATATATCAACCGCCTGCGGATTGAGGAAGCAAAACGCTTGATCCGGGAGTCGGACGGCAAGATGGTGATGGCGGCGGTAGCCGAGGAGTCCGGTTTTGCCGGGGAAGCGACCTTCTACCGTCATTTCCGCCAGTTGGAAGGGAAAACCCCGATGGAGTGGTGGCAATCAATCGAACATTAATATGATGAAAAAATCGTTGACGGTTCCCCTCTTGAAAGGGGATGATTGGAAAAAGGCGCTTCTGGAACAGGGAACGCCCTTTTCCGTTTCGGAACTCAACTGGCCGGAGGCGTTTCCGGCGGCTCCTTCCTGCCTTGGGAAAATCGGCCGGACCCGGGAGGCGCTGGCCATTCATTGGTCCGTCAGCGGGCCGGACTTGCGCGTGCAGAACTTGCAGGATGGCGGCCGCATCTGGGAGGACAGTTGCTGTGAATGGTTTATCCAGTTGCCTTCTGTTTCCGAAGGTTCATCCCGGGCTGCCGACTATATTAATATAGAATGTAACGCGGCCGGCATTCTGCTGGCCTCTTGCGGCCCCGACCGTCACGACCGACGGCCTTTGCCGCAGGAGTTGCTTTCACAAATCGTCCGAATCGCCGATGTGCAGGGACCTTGTGACGAAGTCGGCGGCCGCTGGGACTGGACGCTGACCCTGCTCATTCCCTACACCGTGCTGGGACTGGACGCCAACCATCTCCCTGCGCAACTGAAAGGAAATATTTACAAATGCGGGGATGAGACGGCCCACCCTCATTTTTTGAGTTGGTCGCCCGTCGGTACGCCCCATCCCGATTTCCATTGTCCGGAATTCTTTGGTACTTTTATGCTTTCGTGATATGAAAAAATCTTTTATCCTTCGGGTCCTGCTTGTAGGCTTGCCCGTCCTGTTTCTCCAGGCTTCCTGTTGTTCTTCCGTTTCCTCCGGCGAGGCGATGGAAAAGAAAATCGACGCCGTGATGGAGCAATTGACCTTGGATGAGAAAATAGCCCTTATCCACGCCCAATCCAAATTTTCCGCCGCCGGTGTGCCCCGCCTGGGCATTCCCGAACTGTGGACCGATGACGGCCCGCACGGAGTCCGTCCCGAGACCCTGTGGGACGAATGGTCTTCCGCACAGTGGACTTCGGACAGTTGCACCGCCTATCCGGTGCTTTCCTCGCTGGCGGCCACCTGGGACAAAGACTTGGCCCGTTTGTACGGACGCAGTGTCGGCGAAGAAGCCCGTTACCGCAAGAAAAACGTCCTGCTGGGCCCCGGCGTGAACATCTGCCGCACGCCGCTTTGCGGTCGCAATTTCGAATATATGGGGGAAGACCCTTTCCTGGCCGGAAAGATGTGCGTGCCTTACATTCAGGGTTTACAGAGCAACGGCGTAGCCGCCTGCGTCAAGCATTATGCCTTGAACGACCAGGAATTCCAGCGTCATCACACCAATGTCAATATCGACGACCGTGCGTTGTATGAAATCTATCTGCCCGCCTTCAAGATGGCGGTGCAGGAGGGAGGCGCCTGGTCGTTGATGTCTTCCTATAATCTTTACCAGAACCAATATGTCTCGCACAACAGCCGCTTGCTCAAGGATATCCTGAAAGGAGAATGGGGCTGGGACGGAGCCGTCATCAGCGACTGGGGCGCCGTACACGAGACGGAAGGGGCGGCCGGGAGCGGTCTGGACCTTGAATTCGGCACCGGCACCAACGGCGTGGACAAAAATACCGCCAATGCCTACGATTATTATTATCTGGCTTTACCCTATAAGGCGGGTCTGCTGTCGGGCAAGTATTCCCAGGACGACCTGAACGACAAGGTGCGCCGGGTGTTGCGGCTTAATTTCCGCACGCTTCAGGGCGATTACAATGGATCGTTCTGTTCTCCCGAGCATTTTGCGGACTGCCGCAAGATTGGCTCCGCCGGTATCGTACTGCTCAAGAATGCGGGAGCGGTGCTGCCGATGCGCGCCGATGCCCGCAAAATCGTAGTGCTGGGCGAAAACGCCATCCGTCCGATGGTCGTGGGCGGCAGTTCTTCTTCGCTCAAGACCAAGTATGAGATTTCTCCTTTGCAAGGTATCAAAGATGCCTATCCGGATGCGGAGGTGGTCTATCAGCGTGCCTATCAAGGTGAGCCGAAATTGACCGGCACCTACAATTACGGTTTGTACGACCTGACCGACCCCCGTTCGGACCAGCAGTTGCTGGCGGATGCGCTGGCGGCAGTCGAAGGGGCCGATTATGTCATTTTCTTCGGTGGACTCAACAAGAACAAGTACCAGGATTGCGAAGGACGCGACC
The DNA here is from genome assembly GCA_946408295.1 of uncultured Bacteroidales bacterium. The sequence continues at coordinate 3,002 of CAMJRT010000067.1, read as the reverse complement.
GTCTTGACTACCATCTGCCCTACGGACAAGATGCCGTGATTGCCGCCCTGGCCGCTGCCCGTCCCGATATGATTTATGTCAACCTCAGCGGCTCCCCCGTCGCGATGCCTTTCGTGGATGATGTGGCTGCCATTGTTCAGGGTTGGTACCTGGGTTCCGAGACGGGCCACGCGCTGGCGGATGTGCTGACGGGCAAGGTGAATCCTTCGGGCAAACTGCCTTTCACCTTTCCGCGCGAGTTGGCGGACGGTCCCGTCAAGACCGAAAGACAATATCCGGGCATCGAAGAGACGCCGGGCACCTGGCAGGCTTACTACGACGAGGGCGTCTATGTGGGCTACCGCTGGTATGACAAGCAGGATGTCACGCCGCTCTGGGCCTTCGGCTATGGATTGAGTTATACCACCTTTGAATATGGCGAGGCCAGTCTTTCTTCGGGTACGATGAAGGATAAGTTGACGGTGAGAGTTCCCGTGACCAATACCGGCAAGGTGGCGGGCGCCGAGGTGGTGCAACTCTATGTGAGCGCCTGCGAGCCGGCGGTGGATCGTCCGGTCAAGGAACTCAAGGGCTTTGAGAAAGTGTGGCTGGAGCCGGGTCAGACTAAGACGGTCAGCATCACTTTCGACCGCGATGCGCTCGCCCGCTTTGATGCCGGTCAGCATCAGTGGGTGGTGGACGCCGGGTCCTACAAGGCCCTCGTCGCCGCCTCTTCCCGCGATATCCGATCCGAAGCCTCCTTCCGCGTCAAATAACGAGCAGCCACTCAATAGGGTTTGCATATAAAAGATTGAAAATCAATAATAAAAGCAAAATGACCTACTCCAAATTGAGTAGGTCGTTTTGCGTATAATGTTGATTAATAGTCATTTGAGTGACGGCAAAAATGGCTCCTCGTTGCGCGCCTTACAGCCATTCGATGGTTGCAGGGGGTTTGGAGGAGATGTCGTAGCAGACGCGGTTGACGCCCTTGACTTTGTTGATGATATCGTTGCTCACCTTTTGGAGGAAAGGATAGGGGAGGTCGGCCCAGTCGGCGGTCATCGCATCGACGCTGGTGACGGCCCGCAAGGCGACGGCGCTCTCGAAGGTGCGCTCGTCTCCCATCACGCCCACGCTGCGGTCTTGCAGCAGAATCACGCCCGCCTGCCAGATGCTGTCATAGAGTTTCCATTCGCGCAGGGCGTTGATGAAAATGGCGTCCGCCTCTTGCAGGATGCGGACTTTCTCCGGGGTGACGTCGTCCATAATGCGCACGGCGAGGCCCGGGCCAGGGAAGGGATGGCGGCCAATCAAATGCTCGGGAATGCCCAGCCGCCGTCCGACGGCCCGCACTTCATCTTTGAACAGCCATTTCAGCGGCTCGCAGAGCCTCAGTTGCATCGTCTTCGGCAGGCCGCCCACATTGTGGTGGCTCTTGATGACCTTGCCCGTGATGTTCATACTCTCGATGCGGTCGGGATAGATGGTGCCTTGCGCCAGCCATTTCACATCCTGAATCTTGGAGGCCTCCTCGTCGAACACCTTGATGAAATCGCCGCCGATGATTTTGCGTTTCTGCTCCGGGTCGGTGATGCCGGCGAGGTCGCGGTAGAAACGCTCCGAGGCGTCCACGCCGATGACATTGAGACCGAGTCCCTCGTAGTCCCGCATCACATCCTTGAATTCGTCTTTACGCAGCAGGCCATGATCCACGAAAATGCAGGTCAGGTTGGCGCCGATGGCTTTGTTGAGCAGCACGGCCGCCACCGAGGAGTCCACGCCGCCGCTCAAGCCGAGCACCACCTTGTCATTTCCGAGCTGGCTGCGGAGCTGTGCGACGGTGCTTTCGATAAATGAGTCGGAGGTCCATTCCCGGCGGCTGCCGCAGATGCCTACGACGAAATTTTCCAGCAGGCGTTTGCCTTGCAGGGTGTGATAGACTTCCGGATGGAACTGCACGCCCCAGGCGGGGGCGTTGTCCGTCAAGCTGACCTCCGTACCGGCACCGATGTCAGTTCCGGCGGGGGCGCCGTCATCCGAAGCGCCCGGCCGGCACTCGAAGGCGGCGTACTGGACGCTGGAGGTCGAAGCCACTTTGCGCCAGCCTTCCGGGATGGCAGTGATGGAATCCCCGTGGCTCATCCATACCTGCGAATCCGGCTCGAATCCCTTGAACAGGGGGCAGTCGGCATCCAGCACATTCAAGGCGGCCCGGCCATATTCCCGGGTGCCGACCGGCTCGACCTTGCCGCCGTGCGACCAACTCAGGTATTGGGCGCCGTAGCAGATGCCCAGCACGGGGTAGCGCCCCAGAATGCCGCTCAAATCGGGATGGAAGGCATCGGGCGCATACACGCTCAAAGGAGAACCGCTGAGGATGACGCCGATGACGTCCGGGTCGCCGTGGGGAAATTTGTCGTAAGGAAGAATCTCACAGAAGGTATCCATCTCGCGCACACGGCGTCCGATCAATTGGGTCGTCTGCGACCCGAAATCCAGGATGATGATTTTTTGCACGGAAAAATCGTTTACTGGGGGTTATACAAGGGTTCAGGCGATACCGACCCGGCTGAAAATGTAATCGACGTTCTTGAAGTAGTAGTCGAGGGTGAAGCAGCCGTCGAGTTCGTCGGCGGACAGCCGGCCGGTGACCTTGGGCTCGCCTTGCAGCAGGGTCTTGTAGTCCAGTCCTTCGCTCCAGGCCTTCATTGCCACGGGCTGCACCGTGTCGTAGGCTTCTTCGCGGGAGAGTCCTTTCCCGATGAGGGCGTTCATCACGCGCTGGGCGAAAATCACGCCGTGGGTGCGCCAGATGTTGGCCATCATCGTATCGGGATAGACCGTGAGGTTCTCCAGAATGCCTTTGAAACGGCAGAGCATATAGTCCAGCAGTTCGGTGGCGTCGGGCAGGATGATGCGCTCGGTGGAAGAGTGGGAAATATCCCTTTCGTGCCACAGGGCGACATTCTCGCAGGAGGCGGACATATAGCCGCGCATCACGCGGGCGCAGCCGCAGATGT
>CAMJRT010000066.1 GCA_946408295.1 uncultured Bacteroidales bacterium | reverse complement strand
ATACCCCTTCGCAAAGCCCCATTGCGTGACGAGGCATCATTCTACGCACCTGTAGGGCACCCCTCGCAACAACATCATTTGAGGAAGCGCTTCTCGCGCGCGGTACACACCTTTCACGCTTTGGTTATACTTTAGAAGAATTTTAGCCAATTTCTGGTTATGATTTAGAAAGATTTTGACCAATTCTTGGTTATACTTTAGAAAATTATTAACTTTGACGCGGCTAAAATAATGATTTTATGTTTACACGCGAATTATTAAAAGAACTGAGAGTTTGGAAGGAGAAATCACAACGCAAACCGTTGGTGCTGCGCGGAGCCCGGCAAGTAGGAAAAACCACATTGGTGGACGCCTTTTCGAAAGAGTTTGATTCCTACATCCGGCTCAACCTGGAGGTAGCAGATGACGCCGCTATCTTCCGGAATAGCACGAACGTGCTGGATATCTGGCAATACCTTTGCCTCAAACATCACATTCGTCAAGACAAACAAGATTCTGTACTCCTATTTATTGATGAAATACAAGAAGAACCGAAAGCCGTCGGCATGCTACGGTATTTTTATGAGCAACTTGGACACATCTATGTCATAGCAGCAGGAAGCCGACTGCAATCTCTTGTCAAATCGCACGTCTCCTTCCCGGTAGGACGAGTGGAGTACTTAAACCTTCGACCTTTTTCTTTTATCGAATATGTGAACGCCATCCACGGAGAATCTTGGTCAAAAATGCTGAAAGACCTCTCCGTTCCCGATACGATGCACGAGGAAATGATGAAAACCTTCAATCGGTACGCCTTGGTCGGAGGCATGCCGGAAGCCGTGTCCGTATATGCTCAGACGCAGGACATTGAAGCGCTTTCCCCTATTTATGACTCGCTGTTGCGGGGTTATAATGAAGATATTGCCAAATATGCCAAAAACGAGGTGCAAGCCAAAATTATCACCCACATCGCCGCTACCTCATGGGCAGAAGCAGCGCAAGCCATCACCTTTGCCAGATTTGGAGAAAGCAGTTATTCCTCCGCGCAAGTACACGACGGAATGACTGTTTTGGAAAACGCTTATCTCTTATCACTGGTCTATCCCATCACCTCAACGCAAGCCCCCGCCATACCCAACAAAAGACGGAGTCCCAAAATGATTCTGCTTGATAGCGGTTTGACCAATTTCTTTGCCGGCATCCAACTGGACTATCTTCGCAACGACGACCTGTTGGACACCTGGAGAGGACGAGCCGCCGAACAAATCGTCGCCCAAGAACTCCGCGTGCTATTGGATGCAGAATGGAAAGATAAACTCTGCTACTGGCTAAGAGACAAAAAGGGTGCCTTGGCGGAAGTCGACTTCATCTGGCAGCAAGGCACACGCATCATACCTATCGAGGTCAAATCCGGAACCAATTCCCACCTTCGCTCCCTCCACTCATTCGTCAATAATGGTCCGGAGGATATCATTGCCGTCCGCGTTTGGAGCGGCGCCTATATGGTTCAAGACGTCTGCACCCCCGCCCCCGACAACAAGCCTTTCAAACTCATCAGCATTCCTTTCTACTACCTCGGTCAACTGCCAAGCATTCTTCAACGGGTTCTTTGAATGACAATTCCAGTACAAAGGTGCCTATATTTGCACAGGATTCGTCAAAGGGGAATTCGTCGAAGGGTCGACTACCCTTTCAAAGAAATTTGATTCGAGCCCCATCTCAAAAGTCGCGACCTTGGCGACTTTTATTGTTATACCGCATTTCACATATCCATTCGGGCCTTTTTGCCCCCCGAAAGGGCGCTCACTTCATAAAAAAAATGTCGTGCAAGCCGAGCGAAAAGCAAATTCACTTGCTTTTCCGAGGCGCAGCCGACATTGTCGTGAAACGACAACACCGTTCGCACTTCCTTTCGGGGGACGTTCTCGCCCGAGCGTCCTCGCTGCGAGTTCGGCAAACGATGTTGTGGAGCACCCCCTGCCAGAGAGGCCTGCAAAGCCTATCCATCACACAATACCCCTTCGCAAAGCCCCATTGCGTGACGAGGCATCATTCTACGCACCTGTAGAGCACCCCTCGCAACAACATCATTTGAGGAAGATTAATTGATATTTCAAATCATCCGGGAAGAAGACTTCGACGCCATCTACAATGCCATCATCGCACAGCAGGCCTTTTCCTATCAGGATTTGTTCTCCCGCTTCTCCGAGAAACAGAAAGAAGTGCTGCTGGCTCTTGCGCAAGAAGGCAAAGAAGGGGCGCAGGTCACCTCGCAGGAATTTATGTCAAAATATGGCATAGGGCCTGCCGGTTCCATACAAACGGCCTGCAAGTATCTCAAGAAGAACAACTTCATCACAGACATCGATGGAAGAAAGACCATCACCGACCTTATCTTCAAAGATTGGCTGAGGCAGAATTGAGAGGCCGAAGCCGCCCGGCATTTACTTGACGAAGACGAAGAAGACGGCGAGGACCAGGCAGACGAAGGCGGCGATGTGGTTCCACTGGAGGGTCTGGCCCCGGAATACGAACATTACAATGACGGAGAAGACCGTCAGGGAAATCACTTCCTGAATCACCTTGAGTTGCACCATATTGAAGGGCCCGCCGTGCCCCTCGAAACCGATGCGGTTGGCGGGGACCATCAGGCTGTATTCAAAAAAGGCGATTCCCCACGACATCAAAACGATAAGGAAGAGCGGCCAGCCCGTCGTCACCCCCATTTCATCCAACTTCAAATGCCCGTACCAGGCAAAGGTCATAAACACGTTCGATGCCACCAGCAGCAATATCGTCAACCATCCGCTCATAACAAACTACTCATTTTCATCATCCCATCCATCGTTCACGCATTCCGCAGTCATCCGCTTCCATCATCAAAAATACCATCTTCGCGACTAAAAATACAGCACGGCGCGGGTATAGGCGGTGTCTGTTTTGGGATAAGACACAGAGGAGATGCTACTGGCGGTAATCTTATGGGAAAGGACATTCTTCTCCCCGTTCTCTTCCGTGCTCCAATAGTACTGGCCCTCGGTGAAAGCAAGCCCGTTGGCGTTGAGCGATGCATTGATTATCTTAAAATTGCTTTTTATCTCATCCCATTCCGCTTCTCCGGGCAGGAACCAGCCCGTTGTCTTGTTGCTACCGTTAAATTTCGGGACGCCATCCGAATAAGCATTGATTTCCAGCACCGGATGAATCTTAAAGGTCTCCACATTGTTCAGATGAGCGGAATAAAAGCCCAGCAACAGATGCGCGACAAAACCGCATTTGTTATAGTAGTCAAAATCCCCGTGCCCCGTATTTCCATCGTAATAAGTATATCCGGTATTCTTTGCGGTTTGGCTGAAAGCCAGCATACGACTCAACTGGGATTGATAGATGCCGTTTTTCGTATCCGTGGTAATGGCAACATATTCACCTTGGTTCTGCCATTTGACCGGGGTGGAAGACTGGGTCTTTCTGACCACCAGACAACGTCCCTGCAAATTATCTTTGGAAAAGTTCCGGTATTGATACAAATTCCCTTCACAATCCTGATTCTTACAAGATTTCAAAACATTACAACCCAGTTCAGGAGACAGCGTCGAAGCAATCACACCGATATAGTAAGAACTCCACGCCGATTGAATCCCTTTCGGGACAGTGGTTCTATGACCGTAGTTGTTCACATAAATGGTTGTTGACCCGTTGGCATACCTCAAACCGCAATCAGAAGTAGTAAATGAGCCGCCGGCATAATAGGCATAGTCACCGACTTTAACATCATTCTGGTCATAATCAAGGACATAAACATCAAAAGAACAGGATGCTTCATCATTCTTTTTGGAGCGTAGCGTTACGGTTACCGGAGACGGACTGCTCGTGTTCGACATCGCAAGGACGACATCGCTTCCATCCCTGCTCACACTTACCTTGGCATCCTTCACGATGACTTCGATATCGTCGTAGGCCCCCGTCGGCTGTATGCTGTACCTGAATGTTTTCCGGCTTCCCTTCTTGGCAATCAGTTCCCGGTCTGAATTGAGAAAATTAGACGTCGAAATGGCAACACTCTTCGCCAGGGGCTGGATTTTAACCATCGCTTCCTCCTTGATGTCAGGATAACCGACTACTTCCGCTCTCACCTTGACCGAAACGGAAGACTCTCCGGACAGGGTCTGGGTCGTAAGAAGTCCGCTTTCGGCATCCAAACTGACATACGAAGTGCCCTCAACCACAGACCAATTGACTTTTTCCGCCAACATAGCGTCCCCGCTCGCGGAAGTAATGACCGCGCTGAACGAGAAAGAATCACCCTCCAGCAGATACAATTGACCGTCCGGGTGGAAATGTTCGTCCGTCTTGACAATACGGACGGCGTGCGGGACAGGAGGAACAGCGCTCACCGTGACCTTGCAACTGACCGGCTCTCCGGGATACGTGGTCGGCGACACGGTAAAAGTCGCAGTGCCCACAGCCTGGGGTGTTACGCGGACACCGTTTTCGAGCAGTTCGCAAAGAATGAAGCCTTCCGGATTGCAAGTTACTTTCGCGTCAGCAGGCAAAGAGGCGGGCAAGGGCGTTTTGGCTATCAGCATTTGCGCGGATATCCCCGCAGAGACCGTCTGACTCTCCGCTCCGACAACCATCGCAATCTTGTCCAGGGTCATATTGATTGTACACACGGCAAAGTCGTAAGAGGACGAAGAAGCCGGTTGCTCTTTCTTGCACGAAACGGTAAGAATGAGGACAAGGAGCGTAACAAACAAAAGCAGTTTTTTCATATTCTTCACGAATTTGGCTATTCATTTGATTGCGACCACGCAATCAAACGCGAAGGTAAGCATAAAAAACAGAATATCAAAAAAGCCGGGCGGCAATCCTATTGCACCTTGGCGTCGCAGTAGCAGCAGCGGACGAGCCCGTCGGGGCCTTTTTTGAACATCGGGGGCAGGGTCTCGTGGTTGCAGATACACTTGCGGTTGCGGCAGATGAAGGATGCATCTTCGATCAGGCCGCGGCGCACCGGCATCGCGTGACCGGGATTGTCCTTCCATTCGAGCAACTTGGTTATCAGAGCCATACGGACGAATTTTCCATTTTCCACCTGACGGAAATAGGCCGCCCTGTGGTCGGAATCCACTTCGGGAAGAATTTCGTTGACCCGGGGAAGCGGATGGAGGACCGCCATTTTCTTTTTGGCGAGTTTCATCTTCTCGGCATCCAGCACGAAACTGTCTTTCACGCGGTCAAACTCGTCTTCATCGAGAAAACGCTCCTTCTGCACGCGCGTCATATAGAGCACGTCCAGTTCGCCGATAGCCTCTTCGATGGTGCTTACTTCTTTGAAAGTCAGGCTCGGACAATCGCTCACATCCTGTTTGATATAGTCCGGCAGGCGCAACTCTTCGGGGGCGATGAGCACGATGTTGATGTCGTCGTAACGGGACAGCGCCTTGATGAGGGAATGCACGGTGCGGCCGAATTTGAGGTCGCCGCAAAATCCGATGGTAATGCCGTCGATGCGGCCCAGTTCGCGGAAAATGGTCAACAGGTCCGTCAGCGTCTGCGTGGGATGGCTGTGAGAGCCGTCGCCGGCGTTGATGATGGGCACGGGACTTACCAGGGAGGCGGCCAGCGGGGCTCCTTCGAGATGGTGGCGCATCGCAATCACATCCGCAAAAGCGCCCACGACACGCACGGTGTCCTGCACGGTCTCGCCTTTCGATACGGAAGAGTTCTTGGCGTCGGAAAAGCCAAGGACCTTGCCGCCGAGTTCCATCATCGCGGAGGTGAAACTCAGGCGCGTACGGGTACTGGGTTCGTAGAAGAGCGTCGCCAGTTTTCCGTAACGCTGGCTGTCACGGTACTTTTCCTTGTTGGTAATCATATCGCCGGCCAAGGCGATAATCTGGTCCGTTTCCTTTTTGGTCAGGTCGGTAGGGTCGATCAGGTGTTTCATAGATTTTTTCTCTATGAATACCAGTTTCTCAGCTCCCTGTCGCTTCGCGACCCAGTACGGGTATATGGTCGCTTGCGAAACTGGTATTCAATTTAATTAAAACTAAGCGAGCCAGCCCATATCAGAGGGGTTGGCGCGGAAGGCGAGGATGCGGTCCTTCCACTGCGGGGCGATGTACTTTTCACGGGCGGCCACTTCCACGAGCGCGTCCAAATTACTCAGGGAATGGTTCTCGACCCCGGCGGCGGCCAGGCGGTCGAGTCCCTTTTGCATCCCGTAGGTAAAAATGCTCACGATGCCCAGCACCTCGGCACCCTCCTCCCGCAGGGCTTCCACCACTTCGATGACGCTTCCGGCGGTGGAAATCAGATCTTCGACGACCACCACTTTGCAGCCTTTTTCCATCTTGCCTTCGATGCGGTTGGCCCGGCCGTGGTCCTTGGCGGCCCCGCGGACATAGCCCATCGGCAGGCCCATTATCTCGGCGGTGATGGCGGCGTGGGCGATGCCGGCGGTCGAAGTGCCCATCAACATCTCGCAGGCGGGATAATATTTTTTGACGGTCTCGGCCAGGGATTGTTCCACGAGCGTACGCACCCGGGGGGCGGAGAGGGTCAGACGGTTGTCACAATAAATGGGGCTTTTGATGCCGCTGGCCCAGGTGAAGGGCTGT
>CAMJRT010000065.1 GCA_946408295.1 uncultured Bacteroidales bacterium | reverse complement strand
CTCCGACATGATTCCCGCCGACTATGACGGTGAGAATGCGGACATCGCGAAGTGGTTGAGGACCTTCCCGGACGTGGATCCGGCCAAGGCGGACCGCCTCCGTGTCCCCAAGTCCCTCAAGAAGATGCTGGACCAGAGCGGCCTCCGCTACGGCATCGTCATCTACTCTTACGGCTATGTCCAGACCAAAGTAGGCTACCAGAGGGAAAAGATCGAGAAAGCGGCTTCCAAAGCCATCGACAAGGCCATCGAGAGCCTGACCGGTATCAGGGGCCTGACCAATCCGTCCGGGAATTACAGTGTCGATTCCCCGTACGGCAACGTCCTTTACTGCGCCGTCATCGACGGGGAAACGGACCGCGTCGTCCACTTTGTCAATGAGACGCCTACCTTCGCCTCCCATCCCGAAGAGAATTCCTACGTCAGCGAACTTCTCCACAAACTCCTGAAAGAGTTCATCCGCTAAAGACCGGTCCATCGACATGAAAGCACTCAGACTGTTCGGCCTGCTGGTCGTATGCTGCCTTGCATTGGCATCCTGCTCCAAGGACAACTCCGGGAACGGCGGGAAAAAAGACGGCGAAGCGACCTCCCTCAAGGGAACCACCTGGTCTACTGCAGATTTGATGGGCATCGGCACCCTGACGTTTTCCTTTACCGAAAAGGATGCGACCCTGACGCGCGTGTCCGAAGGGAACACGACCACCTGCACGTACCCTTACACGTTCGCCGACGGAAAGATGAAAACCAAGGGCAAACTGCTGAACGACAAGGAACAGGACATCACCGGTACCGTATCCGGGTCGACCATGAGCGTCACCTTCTCCATAAGCGGAAACTACGTTTTCGGCAAGAAGTAGAGTTCCTTCCCTTTACGGAAAAAGCCTCCCGGACAACCGTCGGGAGGCTTTTTTTGGTGTAATTCCCCTGTGTACTCTTAAATACCCCCTTCTTTCCCGGCTTCAGGATCATGAACACGACGGCGGCACCCCCGCCAGTATGCCCGCGACATAGCCGACGAGGCGCCGTTTGTCGATATGAAGCCTTCTGGTCACAGTTTAAGACAACGCCTGCATAATCCTCTCTTTCTCCTGCGAGCCGTTGGTCCTCAATCTGAGGAGAGGAAGACCGATCGATGCAAGAATGGAATCCTTGATAATATCTCTTTGCTTTTGATTGGAAGAGAGTCTATGGAACTGAGTACCGTCCACTTCAATGGCCAAAACTGCCTTGTGGGAGACCTTGTCAAAAATCAAGAAATCCAGGTGGGTCCAGGAACGGGAAGCATAGGATCGCTGCTCCACAGTCAGGTTGGATGACCGCGTAATCAAATGCCGCAGAGGATAATGCATCAAAATATCCAAATGTGCGAGGCCTTTCTCTTGTAAGGCGTCGTGTATCGTCCAGTAAGTCAAGTTTTCGGAATCGTATTCGGACACCCGTCGGTGAGTTTTATAGAACTCAAGAAGGTCCTGGGTATAATCCCGGTAAAGGAGATCGAAAATGGAGGAAATTTCGCTTTGGACACTTTTGCCCTGGTAATACTCGATGTAGTCAATCAGGTTCTGGATGTTTGTATCCGGCTGTTCATCCGCAGATACGACCAGCGTGAACTGCTTCTTCGCCCTTGACACGGCGACATTCAGTAGGTGAGGGTCATCCGTGAACTCGCGGATCTGGTTGTCCACGGTTGAAAGAACGATTGCGTCATCCTCGCGACCTTGGAATTTGTGAACGGTTGCGACCTCATATTGCCTTCCGGTCGAATTCAAGGCATCCTGAAAAGCCTTGACTTGATCGTTATAAGGAGCAATGATGCCAATATCCGAGAATCGTTCTTCAAGCATCGGCAAGATTTCCCGAATGACCGTGTCCACTTGTCGATAATTGACAGTTCCTCTCGCGTGATTTCCTTTCACCGTCCTCACAACGCGGATAGGTGCATATTCGGTCTCGCTTTTCTTCATCGGAATGAGTTCTCCGTTATAGAATTGCTTGCTGCAAAAACCGATAATGAGAGGATCGCACCGATAATGCTCCCGTAAGAGTGTTTGCGGAATCTTCGGGAAAAGCAGACATAGAGAAGACAAAAAACTGTTTGTGGAGTATCGGTAGGCTTCATCAATCCCATATTTCGCAAAAACGGCACTGACAACTTCCTCCGTATGACTGTCAACCACGTTGGGAAGTTGCTTCAAGTCTCCAACAATTACGGCGCTCTTTGCACAACTCAAGGCCAGAGCCCCTGCTGCAATATCAACTTGAGAGGCTTCATCCATGATTAAACAATCAAACTTACAGGCGGGATTGATATTGGATGTAGCCGAAAAAGTCGTGCTCAGGACAACTGGGTACTCTTTCAAGAAATCCCCGGACTTGAAATAGGGGTCTTCAACGGAGAAAACGGTCCTCTTCTTCTGCAGACCATATTTCCTTGCAAGGGAATCTTTCAAAACCATCATGGACAGAGTTCTCAGTCGATCATTCTTATCATCGATCCCTTTCAGTCGAAGTTGTAAATCCTCACATCTCTTTTCCAATTCGTCGATTTTTGCCTCGACATTCATAAATTGGAGTATATCCAGGGCATCTTCCGATGTAGGAAGACGATGAAAACGCAATCTGATTCTTGTCCACCAGGAAAGCCGATGCTTCCGTTCCATTTCCTGATTGCAGAGGAGGACATATTTTTTAAGAATCCTTGCCGGATAATGCCTTCGTGTCGTCGTTTTCTGGGGAAAGCGAACCCTTTGCAGCCGTAACTCCTTCAATTCTTCTGAGCATGACGACAACTCTTCCTGAAAACCAAATAACTCTTGAAGATCTTCTGAAAGGGTTTTGATTCCAAGCCTGAGTTGTCTTGCATCTGCCTTCTTCCATGATTCCAGACTCGGGTAAACACCAGTCTGTCCACTGACGAAAGCCTCTTTGTTACTGGCTCGTCCCAATTGTGCACAAAGGAATCCTAAGCCGCAATTCCCGAGTCTTTCCAAAACATTCTCGACGGCAGAATTGTTGTTCGACACAATCTCCATCGTTTTCCCGTCCAAAAGCAAATTCGCCAGAATGTTGAGTATCGTTTGCGTCTTTCCCGTTCCCGGAGGGCCCTGGATAACACTTATCTTGTTTTCAAGCGCATTCCGGACGGCCTTGTATTGACTCCGATTACAACCGAAAGGAAAGATGGGAGTGCTTGGCTTGCCAGCCTTGTTGCTATAGGTTTTGACGTTGAGATACGCTTCCAACAGAGACCCTTTCGCGACAAATTCCAGTTTTTCGTACTTGTCGGCAAGGCTGATCGTTCTGTCATCATCTATAGGAATACGGTTGTACTTGGCGACTTCGTTCAGGTATTCCCATACATTGATGGACCGCTCGTCATCAATATGCTCCTCAACCTCCAGATAATCAGCGTTATAGTCCAATGTCTTCCCACTTTCAAAGACAACCCGGTAGGCCTTATGCTGCTTTCCTTCAAAAACCCTGACGCCTATCGTTTTGGAGAAAACATATCCATCCTTTTTTCTCGTTACCCGAAGCGGTGGCTCCAATTGTCGCACGTATTCCGCGACATCGACATTCTCCGGCTTGTAATGCAGATAGTTCTCGCCTTTCTTAAACTGCACATAGTACTGCCCGACCTTCTCATCGAAGCCAAAAGACTTGATGTCATCCCGAAACTCTCCTTTTAGGAATATGATAGGTTTAATTGAGGGCATGGTCCTATCGCAAAATTGCTGTACAAATATAAGACATAATCCGGAATGTCTCCGCTCTTTATGCATTGCAAAAGACCCCAACCAATCTGGTTGGGCTGCAAGACACCCTGACCCGATATTCGCGGAGCGTAGCGACCGGCCCCCTGCCGACCCGGGAGGCGTGGTGGAACGCTCCGTGAGGCGATTTTGCCGCACGGAGCGCACATATCGGCCTTGCAGCACTGCGAGAGGCATAAGGGCGCGCTCCGTGAATTTCGGGTACCAGCGGCACCTGTAGACAATCTGCAAACGAGGTTTGTACAGATCGAAGGGGCTGGAAGCCGTTATTTGTGTACAAACGTCCCAGTGAACGGCCAAATCAGGCCAATTTGCCGATCGTTTGTACTCCAAATGTGGCCCTGACGCAGGCTTTTGTGTACAAACGTCGTTTGTGCAAGATTGAGAAGGGGGATGAGCAGCCTCACGCTGTTCTGTGCCCCGGCGCTGAAGGGGCTTTAGTGGGGAGATCTCTCGTCATTCTCCGTATTTCTCATAAAACTCGGCCACCCGCCGCTTGAAATCGGGGATGTACTCGTGGAAATAGTCCTCGGATTCCATGTATTCGAGGAGTTCGCCCGACTTGTACTTGGCCCTCATCTTCTTGACATAATCGAGACATTCGGCTTTCTTGCCGTCGAAGTCGTCGAGGAGCCATTGTCCATCGGCACGGACCATCTCGATCGTGTATTCCGCGGTCGTGTCAAAGAATTCCTGGGTGACGTCCGAACGGGTCCGGACGGAAATCACGGCCGAGGCGTGCGTCCGGTCGGCTTGGGATATGGACTTGACCGAATAGCAGGGTGTGGCGGCGTCGTTGCCCGTCACGAAATACCACAGCCATTCGTTGTCGCCGATTTCCCCGTAATCGACCACCGGCGCATCGAACGCCTCCCGCAGGGCCCGGTAGAATTCGGGCGTCATGTAGTCCTCGGCTTCGGGCTTCATGACATGGTCGGGGATGTATTGGCAAAGTTCCAACGCCCTCTCGGACAGGTTCTCGTTGGACTGGGCACAGGAAAAGACAGGGAGAAGAAAGCAGAGAGTGATGACGATGCGATTCTTGTTCCATTCAAGTTTACGGGCCTAAAGGTAGCGATTATTCCCCAATCCTCCAATCAAGACCCGTCCCCGGGGTTGATTTGCTTATTCCGCGTTTGCAAAAAATCGGCCCTGGTGGCCCTTCACATGCTGACGCGGCGGCGTTTTGTGCTGAAATGCCCGATTTCCGTGCCGCGTCAGCACTCCAAGCGCGCTATAGGGCATCTTTCCTGCAAACGCGGTAAGCGGGGATGGAGAGGACGGAAGGAGGGCGGCCGCGACAGCGGAGGGGTAGACGGGGCCACGAAAAAAGACTGCCGGCATGGCAGTCTTTTTCTGGTGGCCCCTGGGGGATTTGAACCCACGACCCACGGATTATGAGTCCGCTGCTCTAACCGCTGAGCTAAGGGGCCGGCCTTTTGAGCGATGCAAAATTAGCAAACTTTCGGCAAAGGAACAAACAGCGGCTTCGGGCGGAAAAGGGTGGAATGTTGGATAAAATACCTTATATTTGTGAAGTTACCACATTCAGCCACTTATGAAAGGAAAAGTATTCGTCGCCCTGCTGCTTGCGGGCGTTCTGTCCTGGGGGTGTTCCCGGAAGGTCCAGGATGCGATGCGTTATGTTCCCGAAGGCCAGAAGGCGTTGACGGAATGGGAATTCTCCAAGGACGGCGCCAACTGGGAAGCCGTCACGGTGCCGCATTCCTACAATGCCGTGGACGGCAGGAGCGAGAAGTATTACCGCGGGCCGGCGACGTACCGGTGCAGCGTCGACATCGACGATCCCGGGAAGCCTGCATACCTCCTGTTCGAAGGGGCTGCGCAGGCGGCGACGGTCCGGGTGAACGGCCGGGAAGCCTGCGTCCACAAGGGCGGCTACACCGCTTTCGCCGTGGACCTGACGGGCCTGACGGTGAAGGGTGCCAATGCGGTCGAGGTCGTGTGCGACAACACCGAGGACATCGAACTGATCCCGGTAAGTTCCGACTTCAACAAGAACGGCGGCCTGCACAATCCGGTGTGGCTGTATGTGCCCGGGAAGGTCTATTTCGACCCGGCCGAATACGGTCCCTACCGCCTGCATGTGGCGCAGGAGAGCGTTTCTGACGACAAGGCCGACGCGGTGGTCAAGGCCTCCCTTCACGGGCCGGCCAACGTGACCCTGAAAGTGCGCGATGCGGCCGGGAAGGTGGTGTACAAGCATATCGAAAAGGCCGTTTCAGGGGAGTACGAGCACGCTTTCACGCTGGAGAAGCCCCATCTTTGGAACGGCGTCGACGACCCGTATCTGTACACCGTGGAACTCGCGGCCGGGGGAGACAAGGCCATGACGGAGGTCGGCTTCCGGTACTTCTCCGTCGACCGGGAAAAGGGTTTCTCCCTGAACGGAAGGCCCTATCCGCTCCGGGGCGTGAGCATGCACCAGGATGCGGACGGGAAGGCGACGGCATTGACCTATGCCGACTATGACCGCGACTACGGGATCGTCAAGGAACTCGGCTGCAACTTCCTCCGGCTTGCGCATTATCCCCACAACGACTATGCGTTCCGGCTTTGCGACCGGATGGGCATCGTCGTCCAGACCGAGATCCCGTGGGTGAACATCTGCGGCGTCCGGGCGACGCCGGCTTACTTCGACAACATCCACGGCCAGATGGCGGAGATGGTCCGGAACCTGTTCAACCATCCTTCCATCCTGTTCTGGGGCATGTGGAACGAACTGGACGACTGGGGGAACCGGGAGAACTTCCAGGGCGTGCTGGACGCGCGGAGAGTGGTCGACGAGACCGCCCGTCTCTATGACTACGCCAAGTCGCTGGATCCTTCGCGCTACGTGGGCCTCACGGACGACAGCGTCTTCGAGCGCGACTTCT
>CAMJRT010000064.1 GCA_946408295.1 uncultured Bacteroidales bacterium | reverse complement strand
TGCCGGGGCTGCCATTTTGAACGTCACGACGGCCATGAACATAAACGGTACGGCCGGAACGTCCGGCAGTTCTCCCACAGGCCTGATTTGCGTGGCCCGCGGCGGGAGTGTCACGAACTGCCACAACACGGGGGCTATTACGGCCACCCTGGACTGCTCCACTGCCAACTACAATTGCCAGGCAGCCGGGATTGTCAGCCAGATTCACGACATGGAAGGTCCCCTTATCCTGAAAGATTGCAGCAACAGCGGAGCCATTACGGTCAATGCCGCCAAGAGCGGAACGACGTATGGCGTCAACTATGCCGGATTGGGCGGCATCATCGCCTGGGTGCGCAGTACCGGCTATCCCGTCACGCTCGAAGGCTGCGACAACAGCGGAGCTCTTGTCTGGAACAAGTCCGAAGCGGCCGGCGCCAAGAAACAGACCTCGATGGGTGGCATCATCGGCATCGGCGCCCCCGTCAACTCCAGCGTATTGTTGGACCCTGCCACCTCCACCGGCATGCTCCTGCACTTGAAAGACTGCAACAACAGCGGGACCATCACCTGCAAGGCGCTGAGCAATTCGGCCAGCAACGAATCCCGTCAGAAAGTCTATATCGGCGGGCTCGCCGGTTCGCTCATGGGACAAGAAAGTTCGCCCGTGGTTATTGACAATTGCAAGAGCCTGGGCCGTATCATCCCCTACGACATCACCTCCGGAGAACCCTACAACGACCCTTCGGCTTCCACCCGTGCCGGCTACTGCCAGGTGTTGGGCGGCATCTCCGGCTGGAGCGGCTACATCCGCGTCACGAACGGCTCCACCGTGAACTGCCTGCTCGGCAGCGCGAACGCCAACCGCCAGGTTGCGGCCCTTGCCGGAGCCTTCGGTTTTGCAGTCCGTCCCTTCTCTCTGGAGAATGCCTCCATCTTCTGCCGCGGCTATTTCAACCGCCTGACCGGCTATAAAGGAAACCGCGCCGTCGTAGCCGTCTCACCCGTAAAATTCAATTCCACCGCGTTGGAGATTACCCCCGACCTTGCCGGCTCTCTCATCAAAGACTGCCGCCTGGGCGGGGCGCTCGCGACCAACACGAGCACTTTCGCCGACAGCGTCACCACGGCATTGGAATGCCCCGTTATGATTTTCAACAGCGAATCCCAGACGATGGGCAATCTGGTTTGCGGCCAGGGATACGCCACGGCTGAGGACGATGTGGCCGTCAGCGGAAATACCTATTGGAACGGAAACGACTAACAGCAGGAAAGATGAAACGAATACTCCACATTACCTTTCTGCTAGGCGTTCTTCTGCTCTCTTGCACCAAGCAGGCGCCCGCCCCCAAGGAAGACATCGTCCGGGAGGGGTATACCCTCCTTCCTGCCAACATCGAGACCTTGCTTCTAGACAAGGAACATGCCCGAACCTGGGAGGAAAGCGCCGCCATCGGCGTTTTCGGCTCCACGCAGGGGCAGAATGAAAAATACCGCTTGCGCAGTGCGGACTCCCACCTCAGCCGCGGCGAGTTTTACGGACCGCTCGTCAAAGGCGCCACGATTGCCGCCTATTACCCGTTCACTCCTTCCTTCGCCGGATCCGCCGAATCGCTCAGCGGCAGCCTCAGCGGCGTCCAAAGTTTCTTTGCAGACAAGGACGCGCCAGCGCAGTTCCTGACCTACTGCCCCACGGCTTTCGCCTTTCTGGAAAACGGACAGCTGCCTTTCCATTATCCCTGCGGACTTCTGAAAGTCACCGTCGGTCTGGACGAGACGCTGACGGTCCGCTCCATTTCCCTTACCGACGCCGTCCATCCGCTGGCCGGACCAATGTCCGTGACCCGAAGCGGGGCCGTACTGGATTCCGCGTCAGGAACGAATACCCTTTCTCTGAACTGCGAAGCGGACATCCCCACCAAAGACAGCAGCGGGAATTTCCAGCCCTTCTATCTAGTGATGCTGGCGGGAGACTACGCAGACCTTACGCTCGAACTCCGAATCGACGAAGAGGCCTCTCCGATTGTCTGTCAAGTCAAATCCTTGCGCATCCCTCGCATTACCACCAAAGATTTTCAGATTGGCGCCATCACGGTGCAGAGCGGAGGTCCGGACTCCTTTGAACCCGTAAATGTACACTTTGATGAATAAACATCTGCTCATAGCCGCGCTTGTCGCCGTTCTTTTCGGGACAGCCTGCACCAAGACCGTGGAGGTGGATCCCTTCTCGCCGGGCGTCTGCGTCGCAGAATGTCAGGTTGGTTCTGGGGCCGGAAGCCTTTCCGTGCTGGTGGAAACCGCCGGAGTCTGGCGGGTCCGCAGCGAAGCCCCTTGGTTGGAGACCGATGTCAACGGCGGCGAAGGGCGGGGCGCTTTCACCCTCCGCTGGAAATCCAACGAAGCGGACATTCTCCATCAGACCGGGCTTCGAACCGGAAGGATTGCCATCTGTCTGGACGAAGGGGACCGGGCGGATAGTCTGCGCATCGTCCAGCACGGCTTCCTCTCCAAGGATTCTGCCGGCAATACAGAAAAAGACCCGGTGCTCCATTTGGAGTTCGAGACCCTGCCGATTACGCGCGTCAGCGTGTTGGTCGTCAACACGAACGGACTGCCGGAAGCCGCGGAATGGGCCCGGGGAAAAGCCGACATCCTTGTCATTGACGGCGTGGTCAACGGCGCCCGGGACGGTCTATTCATCAAGGGCTGCGACCTTTCCGCCCTGGACCCGGATGCAGAATACGCAGCCTTCCGCTCGCTGGTAGACAAAGGATTTGCCGAAGATGAAGGAAATGGATGGATGCTGTGCGGCACGATGAACCACTATTCAATGATGCAGGCCGGCTACCCCGACACCCCTGCCTGGTATCCACAGGATGCCCGGGCGGCTGTTTTTCGCAGCGACCATTACGCTTGGCAGAACAACCTCTATGACCTGCTTTGGATGAAAAAGCGCGGCTATGTCACGACCTGGACCGACGAACAGGGACATGGCTGGGCCACCGATTACCTCTACGCTTCCGCCGCCCTGCTCCGTCAGGTCGCAGACATTGAAATCCTTGAACGGCCCCTTCCTGGAATGAAGCACCATCCGCTTCGCGTCACTTTCAGATTACAATAGGATGAACACGATGAGACATAGCATACTCCTGATTGCCGTCCTGCTAAGCTGCGTCCTGGCTTCTGCCCAGGGCAAAGTAAAGGTCAGCGGTACGGTAAAAGATGCCGCCGGAGCGCCGCTGATCGGCGTGGGCGTCATTGAGGCGGGGGTGGTCAACGGCACCTCAACCGATGCCAACGGGCACTACACCCTCAGCGTCAATCCCAACGCATCCTTGGAGTTTTCCTGCCTGGGATTTGCCACCGTCACGCAACCCATAGACGGCCGCAAGCAGATTGACGTGACGCTGCAAGAAGACAAACAGTCGTTGGAAGCGACCGTCGTCATCGGTTACGGCACCTCCAAGAAAGGCGACCTGACCGGCTCGGTCGCCGTTGTCGAAATGGAGGATATCCAGCAATCTCCCGTATCTTCCGTCTCGCAGGCCCTGCAGGGAAAGATTGCCGGCGCCGAATTTTCCTCCGGCAGCGGCGAGACCGGAGAGGACGGACAGATCCGCATCCGCGGCAGCCGTTCCATTTCCGCCGGCAACGAACCGCTCATCGTGGTGGACGGTGTCATAGATGCCGTCAGTTCGCTCTCGGACATCAATCCGTCGGACATCGTCAACATCTCCGTACTGAAAGACGTATCTTCGACCGCCATCTACGGAAGCCGCGGCGCCAACGGCGTCATTCTGGTGACCACCCAGTCCTCCAAAAAGCCCGAAGGCGGATTCGCCTGTCGTATCAAAGGTTCGCTGGGCGTTTCCCACCTGGCCGGCAGCCTCGACCTGATGAACGCGGAAGAATTCGCGACCTTCCGCAATATGATCTCCGAAAACGTCAAGAGCACGAAACCTCCCTATCCCGATCCATCGGTCTATCGGGACAACAGCACGGATTGGATCCGCTCGATGACGCAAGTATCCTTCTACCAAGACTATTTCCTGAACATGCACGGCCAGGTCGGGTCCACCAGTTGGAACGCTTCGCTCGGCTACAACGGCAACCCGGGCATCGTGATCAATTCGGGCATCCGGAAGTATTCGGGTACAGTCAAAATCAACAGCAAAATCAAGAAAAAACTCACCCTGGGCATTAACGCCAGTTTCCATATCGCCGACAAAGACAATCAAAAAGCCTCCATCACCGGCACCAGCACGACGGCCGCCGTCTATCTGGTTCCCCTGTTGAAAGTGGATGACACCTGGAACTCCTTCGGCGAAGGAGAAACCTATGGCGGACTGCCCTTCAACAGTCCCTATCTGGTGGCCCATAACGTGGTTAACAAGACCCTGCGCGAACAGTATGGCGTCAGCGCCAACCTGCGCTACGATTTCAACGCCCGCATCTGGGCAGAGGCCCGCCTGTCCCGCACCGCCGTAAAACAAGGCCAGGATTATTATTCCCCTTCCACCCTGGCCGTCGCCAAAGCCAACCAGACGGGCGGCACCGCGCGGCGCAACCACTACGACCAGGCCAAATACCTCGAAGAAATCACCCTCCACTACAAGCGCTCCCGCAGTCGTCGCGACCTGGAATGCCTGCTGGGCTTCACGGCGGAGCAGGCCATCACTTCCAACGAGACCTACAGCGGCGTCGGCTACACGGACGACAGCCAGCTCTACTACAACAGGTCGAGCATCAAGGACCCGAGCAACTACAACGCCGCCAGCAGTTGGATGCACAAGAACAAACTCTCTGTATTCGGTCGCGTCAACTATTCCTACAAGCGCCGCTACTACCTTACGCTGACCGCCCGGGCCGACGGAGCCTCCAATTTTGCGGCCAACAGGAAATGGGGATTTTTCCCGGCAGCGGCCTTCCGCTGGTCTGTGATGAATGAAAAATGGTTCGAGCGGGCCTCATGGCTCAACGACCTGTCCCTGCGCTTGAGCGGCGGACGGAGCGGCAACGATGCCATCGCTCCTTACCTGGCTCTCGCCTCCCTCGCCTCTACGCAGGGAAACTGGCTTTTTGAGGACAGCCGGCAACTCGCCTACTATCCCGCTAAACTGCAAAACAGCAACCTGACTTGGGAAACGACGGATGCCATCAACGTCGGGCTCGACTTTGCCGCCTGGAAGAACCGCTTCCGTATCGAAGTGGAAGGCTATGTTTCCTGGACCAACGACCTGTTGCTGAGCGTGCGCAACAGCGCTACCACCGGTTACCCCAACTATTACGACAATGCCGGCTCCACCCGTAATGCGGGAGTGGAACTGACGCTGACGACCCGGAATATCGACAGCCGGAATTTTACCTGGACCACCACCCTCACGGCCGCGCACAATACGCAAATCGTCACAAAACTGGCCTCCGAATCCACGGTCGTCCCCACCTACGTCAATCCCCGCAACAGCAACCAGTATATGTACGGATATCGCGAAGGCTACCCCGTCAACGCGCTTTGGGGCTACAAATATGAGGGGGTCTGGCACAGCAGCGACGAGATTGCCCGCAACAAGATTACCCGCGTCTATGCCTCCCAGAACCAAAATCCGAATCTCGGCCAGCCCCGCTATGTCGATGTCAACCACGATGGAATGCTGGATCAGGAAGATATGGTCTATCTCGGCTCCTCCGACGCGCTGGTGTACGGCGGCTTCCAGAACAACTTCGTCATTGCCAAACATCTGAGCGTCGGCATCTTTTTCTCCTGGTCCATCGGCGGCAAGATCTACAATATCACCGAACTCTGGGCCGGTTCCGGCAACGGAGCCTACAACAAGTACCGCTATATGCTGAACGCCTGGACGGAAAGCAATCGCGATTCCGATATCGTAAAAGCCGGTTTCGACGATGTGCAGGCTTCCAGCCGCCACGTCTACGATGCGTCTTTTCTCCGGCTCAAGAGCCTGTCCATCAATTATAGCATTCCCCTCAGTAAAAAAGCGAAGAAGGTCATCCGGGAGATCAGCGTCGGCCTGAGCGGCGAAAATCTCTTCCTGCTGAAGAATTACCCCGGCTTCGATCCGGATGTCAGCACTTCCTCGGCGGTCTATCGGCTTGACAACGGCTCCCTTCCGCGGGCACGGACCTATGTGTTCAACTTCAACCTGCTGTTCTGAGATGAAGAAACTTTGGATACTTTGTGCGGCGGCGTTCGCGCTGGCGGGTTGCCTGAAAGAGGAAATCCGCTCTTCCACCACCGCCGAAAACTATTATACCTCCCCCACGTCGGTGGAAACCGGCCTCAACGGCTGTTACCTGCCCTTGAGTTCCATCATGCGCTCACGCGGATTCTGGCTGACCACCGATGTCTGCACGGATGTGATGACCATCAACGGATCTACTTTGTATGAGGCCAACTGCGACGTATCTCCGGCCCATCCCGGCTATGCCGCTACGCTTTGGAACAACGGATATCTCGGCGTAATGCGCAGCAACGAGATACTCTCGAACATCCGCTACAGCATCTTGAAGGGGTACCTGAGCGAAGATGAAGCCGCTCCTTACCAAGCCGAAGCCATCGTGCTCCGCGCGCTCTACTATTACCTGCTGACCGCCACTTTCGGCGACGTTCCCTACTACACGGCTCGCGTCACGGAAGAGAATCGGGCCGCCATCGCGACGTTGCCCCGCATGAGCGCGG
>CAMJRT010000063.1 GCA_946408295.1 uncultured Bacteroidales bacterium | reverse complement strand
CAAGAGAATTTCGTATAGCCTTTGTCAGATGCTTCTGCCGCATAAACTCGTAGAGACTTTTCATTTTTCCGCTCGTGCCGGCCTTGCATTCGATGGGCAGCACATTCAAGTCGCGAGCAATAATATAATCCACCTCGGAGCGCGTTCCTTCGGCGGTATTCTCCCAATAATACAGTTCATGCTGCGTACGTGGATTGTTGTACTTAACCAATTCCCAGCCAAGCACCATCTCGGCCAGTCCGCCCTTGTTCACGAGGTCTTCAACGGTACCAGCGATAATCAGTTCCGTTAACTGACGTGCTCCGCCAAGGTCCAAGTCAAGTATGCGCAGCAGCAGGCCGCTGTCCAGATAAATATACTTTCTGAACTTATCGTTCACCTCGGCACCGAGCGGAAGGCCATTCCCAGCGGTATGACTCACCCGTTTTATGATACCGGCATCGCAAAGCAGTTTTAGTGCCTTTTTTACCTCTTCGGCCCGGTATCCTCCCTCCACTTGACTGTAGGTGAATTTTTTCCCGATTTGCATAACAACGCTCTGCAGCGTATTACGAAGCAACGTGGGATCAACCTTCTTGGCGTATTTTGGGAAATCGTCATAATAGGCCAACTGGATGTCGTCGAGTTCCGCTTGACATTGACTATAATCGTGGGTGCTCACCCAAGCGGCGACACTGGCAGGCATTCCGCCCACCATCAGGAACATCCGGAAATGCTGGACAAGGTCATTGTACAGAGGCGTAAGAAGTGCCTTTGTTATATCTGCCTCCTTTTTAGCCTTCACCCATGCCGCCTTCCCTTCAGCAGCCAGGAATTCATCGAAAGAGAAGGGATAGACGAACAAAGAACGAATCCGACCCACACCGAAAGACGGTAACTCCTGAAGAGCAAATTCCAGCAATGAGCCCGCCGCCACAACGTGAAGTTCTGGGTAATCCTCTTTGAATGTCCATAGACTCTGGATGGCATTGGGGGACTTCTGAATCTCATCGAGGAACAACAGCGTCCGGCCTGGTATTACCGGAGTGTTGTAATACATACTTAGATTGGCTGTCAATTCGTGTACATCGTGGATCTTCTGAAACACATCCAGCATCTCTGGACGCTTCTCAAAGTTCACCTCTATGAAGTAGTCGAACTTCTCTCCCAGATGCTCGACCGCCCAAGACTTACCAACCTGACGGGCACCTCTGAGCAATAGAGGTTTCCGACGTTCACTATTCTTCCATTCTTGAAGCAGTGAGTCTATAGGTCTTTCTATGTACATACTCTTACGATTTTGTGGTTTCAGTGGCAAATATAGTTATTTTTGATAAAACCGAGAGGAAAAATCCATACTATTCCGATAAAACCGAGAGGAATATCGAACAAGGAAATGATAAAACCGAGAGAAAAAGCAGGCTGAACTGTACCGCTTTCCCATTATTTCGTGCAAGACTAAAAACAAGATCCCGGAATCATTGAAGGATGTAAAACGCACCGTAGCGTTTCTTGACTCTGCGGTAACATCTATGTATGGTTGGGATCCGATGGATTCGACCTACGATAAATCGGTCGATACATTGGTGGCGGATTTTGCGAACCAGTACAACGAAGGGGAGCCGGAATTGGGCCCGATTGAGGCATCGGAACCAGCCGTCCAACAAAAAGCCTATGATGCTTCAAAATTAACCTGGGCAGCATTCAAGAGACTGATTGATGCCGACCAGTATGAGAAGGCGTTGGATTTTTACTTTGCTGACAAAGAAGGGGATGGCGGCAAAAACGTCGGTGATTTCCTCTTGTTCCTGAAGCACTCCTCTTGTCGGTATAGATTTGATTCTGAAGTCCTGCTTCCCTTAATGCGAGAGTTCAAGGGTGACGCTTTTGCCATTGAGCAGTATATTGATATCTTGCGTTTTGAAAAGGTGATGGAAGAGGCTACCATTGCGATGAATCCAAGAGGGGAATCTTATGTGCCGGAAGCGTAGCCCTATGTGCTTAACGACCTCGGCCTTGCTCTTGCCGTATCAGGGGAAATTGAAGAGGCGTTGAAATTATCTGACGATTTTATTTCGGTGGTCTATAGGGCTACCGGAAGTGCTATTAGTGCCAATTTCTGCGGTACTAAATATGGTGCCCGGCTATATGTCGCGGTAGATGACCCGAAGAGCGCGCTAGGGTTATGGGAGGAGTTCGAACGGTACCTGGATGAGAATAAAGACGACTACGAGCCCGAAGAACTTGAAAGTATTAAAAAGCGTATTGTCAAAGAAAAGAAGGAGATTTCTGAATTGAAATGATATCCAGTTACAAGCCAAGAAAAAAGAAAGGCCCGAAAAAGAAAGAATGAACGCTGACGACTTGTTCGCTTGACTTGATATTTTCCCTCAATTTTGTTAATCTTTTAGGCAGCCTATGGGAACAACAAGCACTCCATCTTCCAGCCTTTTGTAAGCATAATCTCCTATTCCCGTCAAGACCATCAAGAATGAGGGTTTTTTCATCTTCGTTGTGTCGATTTTGTTCGCCAGAATTTTCAGATTTCCAACGCCTTCATTGACGAGATGCTCGCCTCCAATCTTGATTTCAACGAGACCATAAGAACCATTCCTAAGATGAACGACAGCATCACACTCAAGATTGTTTTTGTCTCGATAATGATACACTTTCCCGTCAAGGGCGTCTGTATAAACGCGTAAATCCCTGATTGCCAAAGACTCAAATATTAGTCCGAATGTCTCCATATCGTTGATGAGGTCATTGGGACCTAGACCAAGCGCGGCTGTTGCAATGGAGGGATCAGTAAAATAGCGAGTGTCGGACGACCGGATGGCAGTCTTGCTTCTGAGGTTGGGATTCCATGCCGTGGAATCCTCAATGACAAAGATTTCCTTTAATGCCTTTATGTAATCGTACACGGTGGTATCTGACATCTTCTCTTCTCCGTTGTTCTTGATGTCCGCTAAAATGGTGCCTACTGTTGCCTGGCTCCCTTGATTCCGGGCGTAAGAACGCATAATGCGTTTGGCGAGTTCCTCATCCCTTTCAATGTCGTCAACACACTGCTTACGACAGAATCATAGTAATTGATTGCCTGAGCGAGAGCGGCTTTCGGAGTGGTTTTTAAGACGGCTTTGGGCCAACCGCCTCGACAAGTGAGATAGGCCAATTTGTCCAAATCGATATGGCTGCGCCCGTCAATTTTTTCAGAATTGACAAAAAGCTGTCCAAGACTTACTTCTCCCGTTGAATCTTCTGATTCCCACAGGGACATCGTGCGGAGTTTTAGGCGTGAAATGCGTCCTGTGCCAGTGTGATGAATCTGTTCCTCTTCAATAATGTTACCATTTTTGTCTTTCTTTGGGCGGGGAGGAACTGCAGAACCAGTAAGCATAAATTGTCCATCATTTTCTCTATTGTCTACCTCATTCCTGACGGCGTCCCAAAATTGCGGCGCAATCTGCCATTCGTCGATTAATCTTGGCGTTTCTCCTTCGAGTAATTTGGCGATGTTTGTACGCGCGAGGGCAAGATTTTGTCCGAGCGTATCCGGGTTTGCCATTGAGAGTACGCTTCGGGCCTGACGCTTGGCAAGAGTCGTCTTTCCGCAGAACTTTGGTCCTTCAATCAAAACAGCGCCGGAAGATTCCAGTTTGTCTGTAAGTAACTGATCGGCAATGCGTCGTTTGTATTCCTTCATTTTTGCGATTATTTTTTCAGGGGCAAAAATAGTATAATTTTCTCTGAAAATCAAGAAATTTTGTGAATTTTAACGCGACAGTTGGCCGAATTTTGGCACGACAGTTGGCCGAATTTTGACGCGACAGTTGGCCGAATTTGTAGTTGTTCACATATCTTCCATTGACAGCCCGATTTGTTTGATGCCGTATTTTGCCAATTCTTTTCCGATTGTGGCTGTCTTGGCGGCTAATTCGTTCGGGCTGAATTTCTTGCGTTGACGTTTGATTTCAGCGACGACGGCGGTTTTATCGATGTCGTTCAAGGCAATCATATCAATCTCATTCAGGCCTTTCTTGTCCCAATAGTATCCTACGGAAGTCACTCGTTCTTCTTCCATCCATTTTTGGCGGAAATATTGCTCAAGCACCAGGCCGGAGTATATTTCATAGTCCTTTTCTATGATTTCCAGCAATATGTCGTTTCGCTCTCTTTCGACAATCGACTGGTTGCGCAGGATGAAGCGGAACCAGAATCGAAGGAAACAATCTTCCAGATGCCAGCGGGCGTTCCTTCCATTGGGCTTGCTGAACATGGGCTGTTTCCGCTGGATATAACTGTAATCTCTCTCCAGATTCTCCAGAAATGCACCGGTGTTCTTTCCCAGCGCTCCGTCGATTTCGCTCTGTGTGTTCATGCCGGACGCAATCATTTGAAGAATGCTCAAATAGTTGGTGTAGTCTTTCCCAAATTCCGACATGATGAGTTCTGTGCCTTCTGTAAGGAACGGCGAACATGTCTGTGTTGCCCATCGGAGCATTGCCCCTTTCGTAGTAGCCTTTGCATCCATCAGCCAGGCAACATATTTGGCTACGCCACCAGTTAGCATATACAAACAGAGCAAATCTTCGGCGGTGTACTTGGGGTTGTGTTCATAAAGAATCTGCTTCAATACGCTGATACGGAACGGGAGCATGCTCAGACGACAGTCCTGACGACCGTACAATGGCTCATCTTCGTTGTCAAATATTTTGTGCATCATATTGTAGATGCTGCCGCAGGCAACCAGATCCACCTTGGCGTGTTCGTGATAACGGTCCCAAATGTTTTGAATGTGGCTGGGGATGGCCGGGTTAATCTTCAAGAAGTTTTGAAATTCATCGAATATAAGCGTGAAATGATTCTCGCATCCGTATATCATTATTTGCTCAAAAAACTGCTCGAAAGTCTCCATCTTTCCGAAAATCTGCAAGCTTAATGCTTGTTGCGCTGCTTCTTGAAATTTTCCGGTTAGGACTTTCTCGTTATCTTTTGAGACATATAGATATAGCAAGGGATGAGAACGCTCTTCGGCGCTCTTGATCAACATAGTGGTTTTTCCGATGCGCCTGCGGCCCACCAGCACTGTCAAGCGACCACGCTCCGTAGTTTGTTCCCAATTTGCTTGAAGAACTTCCATTTCTTTTTCCCTGTCGTAGAATTTCATCTTATCCTCATTAATTAAATGCACATTAACTTAATGGCCATTGCAAAGATAGTTATTTCATCTAAAAGATTGAAAAAATTTTCACATTTTCTATCTTCAAGAGTGTGTGCCGGGCCAGGTGCCTGGATAATATCTGGATAGATCGCTTTTGGAGGACCATCAAGCGGGAGTATATCTACTTGAACCCAGAGGATAACGTAGCCGCGTTGCGGCGCGGAATCGCGGGCTTCATTGACTATTACAACAATAGGCGCTACCACCAGGGCATCGGGCACAAGATCCCGGCCCAGGTCTATGCGATGGTTGCATAGGAAGGGAAGATTTGGCAATGTCAAAAAGAATCACTACCTTCGTGATATCGTCCAGGACGCAGAGCACCACCTATCGGGAGGGTTCTGCTCCGAGGAGAGATTGACTTAACAAGGGCTTAACCCTGTCCAACCAGAGGGGGCCACTATATTGACCTTGTCGTGACTTTCAGAGGCGAGGATGGCGTTGACTTTAAGAAAATCTTTCGGGATAGGGCTATAGTCGGCAATTGATTCGGCCTTTAATGTTATGCCTACTTGGATTGTTGTCATTTTGGTAGTAGCCGTCATAGGGGGAATTATTGGCTATTGGGGGAGCGGAATCATACTCCTTCTACGATTGTTTTCTGCCATTTTTTGTGAATAAAGATATGCTACTTAAGATTCTACTCGTATTAGTTGTTTTCCTGGTGGTCTGTGCGCCATTGTTGTTTGGGGAGAGATTGAAGGTGAAGCCGGAGGATGTTACCAAGTGGACGCCGCCGGTTTATAAGCGCTGGACAGGCCCGAAGACGGATGAACGGATCAACCGGATGTTTGCGGAAAGCATCGCCCTTATGAGGGGGTTGAATGTACCGATTTCTGATTCGATTTGTCCGACCGTGGGGCTGACGAGTTCGCATTCTTACTTTGGAAGGTGCTGCCCAAGGAAAATGTCGGGAAAGCGGTCAAAATACCAATATGATTTTTACATACAAATCCCCGGGTGGACGCTGAACAATTCTGAGAAGAATTTGCGCAACACGCTTATCCACGAACTCATTCATACGGTTCCGGGCGGATTGTGCCATACGGGGCAGTGGAAGAAATGGGCCAAATACGTGAACGAGCGGACCGACTATCATATCCAGCGTTGCGGAGGCGATGATGTTACGCCGCAAGATTTACGCAATCTCCAAGGGATTTAGCGTTTCTGACAATACTGGTAAAATCTATCGGGCGAGGTAGGATAGAATGTCGTTCCAGACGATGTCGTGGCGGGTCTCGTTGTGGATTTCGTGACGCATACCGGGATAGAGTTTGAGGCTGACCTCTTGATAGCCGCGCGCTTGCATCATCCGGACGGCTTTGGCAAGCGCCTTGTCATCGATGCGGCAGGGGTCCAGTTCACCGGAGATGAAGTGGACGGGAAGCCCCGGATGGTCTGTCTTGCCGGGATGGCTGTAGCAGTCTTTCATCAGCAGGAGCAGGTTGAGAAAACCGTCGGCGGTGAAGACATACTGGCACAGGGGATCGCTGTGATACGCCTTGAGAATGTCGGGATCGGAGCATACCCAGGCGGATTTCCAGCCCTCATTCTTGAAAGGCTTGTTGTAGGAGCCGAAGGACATCGTTTGCATAATGCCCGGGCGGTAATGCCAGCCT
>CAMJRT010000062.1 GCA_946408295.1 uncultured Bacteroidales bacterium | reverse complement strand
GTTTTCACGAACACAGCCCGGACGCTTTTCCGAAAGGATACAGGATGATTCTTCCCAACCTGGAGGCCGGAACATACACGTTCCTGGCGGTGGGAAGGAACCGTCCGATCCGGACGGATGCCGGTGAATTCGTGTTTCCCGCGCTGGAAGCCGGGAAATCCGTCCTGAAAGATTTTACGATGCGGTTGAATACCGCAGACGGCGTATCGGCATCGGATTTTGCCGCTCTTTATGACGGCGTCCTGCACTGCGAGTTGAAAACCGGTGCGCAGTATGTGGATATTCCGATGGTCAAACTGACCAACCGTATCCGCGTTATCCTGATGCCCTACAGCGGAACGGAAACCTTAAACGGGGAAGATTATCGCTTCGCCATCAGCAGCGGAGCCGTACACCTTGATTATGAAGGAAAGATGCTGTCTCCGGTACCTACCCGTTTCCAGCCTTTCCTGTACGGCGTCCACTCCTCTCCATCCGCCTCCGAGGATGAAGTGGGACAAGCGATTGTCGCGGATTTTCATCTTTCCCGACTGGTTCCGGAGGATAAGCCCACCCTTGTCATCACAGAGAACGAAAAAGAGATCATTACCATCAACCTTGCCTGGCTTCTGTCCCTTCAAGGCATCGCGGAGCGACGCAGCGAGTGGTCCGACCAGGAATACCTTGACCGGCAGGATGCCTATAGCATCATTTTTTTCGTCGACCGGGGCATTTTTGTAAAAACACGCATTATCGTTAATGGATGGGTTCTTTCAATGAATGATGTATCGCTGGGGTAAAATACTATTTTTTATGATGCTGATTCAGGTGCTGCCCTGCGCTTGCGTCCGCGAAGCCGTCGTCTTTCCCGACAAGGATGATGACCGGTTTCTACGGATGACTTTTTCGGCAGAAGAACTTCGTCCCGTGGTCAAATCCGGAGAACCGAATGCCGGGCTGTCCGAAGAATCAGCCCTGCGGCAAATTCAGGTGTGGGTGTTCAACGCGGATTCAGAGGACTTGCCGGTGGCCTGCAAGGAAGTCTCCGGAGCGGAACTCTCACGCCTGGTGGACAGTTACGGAGACGTGACCATTACCGTGGCTATAGACCGGAGGCGTCTTGACCCTCGGATGCTGCTGGATATTTATGTAGCTGCCAATGCCTCCGGCTCCGGGCTCAATCTTTTTTCCGATTCCAGGCCTTCGGACCTGGACGCCGCGCTCCTGACGTGTTTCAGCCCGTCCGACGCGACAGGGACTGTCCCTCCGGGCGGGCTCCCCATTTCCCGGGTGGTAAAGAGGGTGGACGGAAGACAGCACCTCTGCTCGGCCCATTCCCCGGCACCGCCCATTAAGATTCCACTGGTAAGGGCCGTATCCAAAATCAGATTTTACCTGGTCCGGCCCAACGGACTTTTCAGCGCCCGCATCGAGCGGATTGTCATTGATGGAAATTGCATCGGCCGGGAGGCGTATTTCTTTCCGGAGCCGGTCCAGTATGCCGTTTCCATCCCCGATCCATCGCAGCCCCGTCTGCGCGAAGCCGGAGGATACCATTCCACACCCTTGCAACTAGAGCCGCAGGATGCAGACCTCTGTTCGCATCCCGCTCCTGAAATGCTTAGACGCCAAGCATCGGAAAACATCGGAGAGTATGTCGTACGAGTCCAGGCCGCCGCCGTACACCCTTTCGGAGTCACGTATCTGAAAGAGTCTGACAAAGCCCTTACGGGAACCATCTATTATACGATGGGCATAAGCGGATCCCAGGTACGGGAGGCGCATTTCCATCTGGAGCCGGGATGTTTCATCAGGAATCATGAGTGGATTGTGTATGCTTATTTCTCAAAGGACAGGCTGTATGTCTGTCCCGAAATCGCCCCTTGGACGGATGCCGGCGAGTTTTCCTTTGATTGGAACTACACCTACACGCTCACGAACCAGACCGGAGCCACTCACACGCGCATCCTCGATGATGGCGAGGCCGATTATGTTATGTGCGCCTATGGCACGGGGTCGGACGGACTTCCCTATTCGCCAAAACTGCAAATAGACAGGTGGTCGTCGATTCCGGTACAGGCCAGTATGCTGCTATTGGCCGACAATCCCGATTTCGGTCTGATAGAAGAAGACGGCGGCGTATTGTCTCCGATCAAAGACCATATCAACATGCCGCTCGACACCACGGCCCGATCCACGGTATTCTATGTCGTTCCCCGGCATCCTTTCGACTTGGCCGGCCCTCATTCAGCGCACCCGCAGACAAAACTCAAACTCCTGCTCAACAGTGCCGGGCTCGCGTCCATTCGCCTTCCGTTCAATATGATCGACCTTCCCGGCGACACGGAAACCATTCGCTATCACTATGTCACACCGGACCGGTTCAGATAAGAAGCCATGAACAGACGATTTTATATACCCTTGATGCTGCTCTGCCTCGTTTCCGCCTGTACCAAGATGGAAGACAGGCGGACGACACCTATATTGACCCTGACCCCGATCCTTGAAGAAAATTACAACACCAAAGGAACGGTTGAGGATGTCCCGTCGCTCAACGAACGGAATCTCCTCGGCGGCATTGATGTCTTTATCTCCGGTCACGGGGCTTTCCTCCGATATCGGATCCAGGCGCCACTTGTCTCCCAAGTCAATTTTCTTACCACCCGGTGGCAGGAAGACGGCATTCTTCCGGGGCTTGAATACGATGTGTATGCCATTGCCAATCCCGGCTATGATCCCGCCTATATTACCAGCGAAGCCCTTTTGCAGGGACTTGACACGGGAACGGACAAAGATATATACCGCTTGTATGACCCGGGGGCCGCTTCGTATGATCTGTCCCGTACCGCATCGAAGTTATTTCTCATGGATGCCGGCATCAAGTGGACACCCACGACGGAACTCGAACAGACCATCTCCCTTACCTTGAAAAGGGCGGCGGCAAAAATCGAGATTCATTTTTCTCTTTCCGACGCCCTGTCGGGATATTCCTTATACGGAAAACCGCAATGGAAACTGGTGGGGTATGCCACGCGTTGTGCCGTCCTTGCGGGCGGCGCTGCGTGTCCGCCGGAGCGCACGACCACACCTTATATGATGGATGTCACCTCCAACTCCGCCACTGACGGGATAATCACCACATACAGTTATCCGCATACCTGGACAGACATGGATGACGCGACGATGGTAATCTTGAACATCCCCTTGGAAGACAGCCAGGGAACAGTCATACGCAATAATTATTATGCGATACCCGTGGCCGACATCTCCGGGCCGGGGCCCTTTTCCCTGGAAAGGAACACCTTGTACCGGGTGCAGGCCCGCCTGGAAACACTGGGCAGTTCGGGAGAAAGTTCAACCCATCCCTCCGCGGGCCTGTCGTATGAAGTGATTCCCTGGGAATACAATGCGGTCGTTGACGACATCACCATAACCGGACAGGAGGTGGATTACCTGATGGTGGACCCCACGGAAGATGAAATCCGGGAGAAAGTGCTTTCCGCCCACCAGGTGCCCGGAACGCGTCATCTTCAGTTCTGGTCCTCCCAGCCGGTATCCGTGGAAGCGGCGGAGGTCTATTACTATGACAAGAACAACACCAAGATTGACGCCACTACGATTTCTCCTGTTACGGTGACGGTCTCCGGGACCAAGAACGGAACCATCGATATCACCAGTACGGCTCTTTCCAACAATGCCGTCAAGTATATCCGCTTCCGGGTCTTCCTCACGGGGAATCCGGCTTTGTACAAAGATATTATCGTCCGCCATTATCCGCTGGATTATATCCAGAACATAGAAGGGCTCTGGTCCAGCCTGACCGTCAGCAACTGGGTGAACTGGACGACCGATCAAGCGGCTCATTCATCCAGAAGAGACTATTCGAACAGCCTGTTCCGGGCGAAAGTATATGATAACGGCAACATCTACCGTATTGAAGACAGAAGGATGGGATCCGCGTATTATGCGCAGCGCGGCGACATCATTTCCAACTTGAAGAACAACCGTATCTACGTGGTACAAATCACAAGCACCTCGGACAGTTACACCGTAGGACGGGTAAAACTGGATGCCAACCACCAGTCCCGGGAGCATTTCGTCTCCCCCGCCTTTCTCATTGCTTCTCAACTGGGAGCAACGCAGCAGAGCAGCCAAGCCACCGTAGCCGCATCCCATTGCCGCAATTATAAGGAAGTGACGGCCGACGGGCGGTCGTACGAATCGTGGCGCTTGCCCACGCGAGAGGAAATCGGCATTATCCTGGGATACCAATACACGTCCGATACCATCGATGAAGTACTTGCCGGCAATTACTACTGGACGCTGGAGGGCAAGGCCGTATCCAAGACCCGCTATGACGACCCTTCGCAGGATGCAAACAGCGGATACGTGCGATGCATCCGGGATGTAAGCGAAGCGGAACTGAAACAGATTAATGTACTTGATTGACATGAGGATTCATTGGAGAAGAATCGCAGCCGTGGCTGCACTGGCCGGGCTGATGGCCTGTTCCCGGGAACCGCTTCCATCGACGGCGGACGCATCGTCCCTTTCATTCCGTCTTACCCTTTCGGTGTCGGAGACCGTACTCACCAAAAGCACCATTTCCGGGATGGAGGGCATTTGGGGGATACAACTGATTTGCTTTGATTCCAATGGCCTGTATGCCGGACTGGGCTCCGTCGCTTTTTCCCCGTCCGGTACGGACGGCAGGACCGGAAGTCTCGTGGGTTCCGTTCCCGGAAATACGGCATGTATCCATTGTATCGCCAATGCGGGACTGATTCCGGATGATAGTTGGAAGTTGATGTCAGAGACAGACCTTGTCGGGGGCTTCTGTTCAGATGAATCTGCCACCCACATCGTGTATTGGGGGGTTCACCGGGAAGACAGCCCCGACCAGATGGCCGGATGGCTGGATGCCCGGCCCGCCCATACGCTCCTCCTTCTGCGGGACAGGGCCAAGATTACGCTGGAGGAACCCGATCCGACGTGGAACCACAGTGCCGATCCTGCCGTCACGGAATCTATCGAATCGGCCCGCTTCGCCGTATGCAACGGACGGGCCCGGGGAAAAATCGCCCCTTGGGACAGGAATCAACTTTCTTTTGCCTATGATGCTCCCCTGACGCTGCCATCCGACCGGCTCCGGTACCAGGGCGATGCTTCGCAATTGGTTCCCCATACGGAGGAACAGTTTCTTTTCGAAGATGAGAATACGCTTGAACATTGCGTAAAAGTCATTCTGGAAGTCACCTACCTGAACGGAACCGCCGGAAACATGACCCGTTTGGTAAAGTATCACCAAGTCTTGCTGATGGACAGCGATTACTCCCTTTACCCGATTCGCAGAAATCATCAATATAATATCATCATAGGCAACCTGCCCTCTTCGCTGGCCTATGACAGTTTTGAGGAAGCGCTTGAAGGGAATCCTTCGAACAACCAAACGGTGGTCGTAAAAGAGATTATCCCGCAGGTAAATGCGGCGGAGTACAGCCTGACGATAGGGGACGGAACGACACACGTCATCCAAAAAGATGCCTCCGGAGGCCCCTTGTCCGCCGAAATAGATTTTTCTTTCTTGAAAGAGGGGGCGCCGGATCCGCTGACGGATGTTTCGGATTTTACGGCCGAATGGCTGTCCAACAAATACGTTTCCTATCCCAACGCAACGATTTCCATTGCGGAAATCGCCGGAAGAAACGGTTTCTACCGGATGAGCGTTCCTCTGTATCAACCGATAAGCAATGACCTGAAAGAGGGGAAAATCCTGCTCACGAACACCCGTTACGGGCTGTCGCGTTTCATCAAACTCTATTCCGTAACGGCTTTTGATTTTGCGGCGTCACTGGACGCGACCCCCGACCCGTCGGCTCCGTTTAGGCTCCATTTCACCATTCCCGCCAACTTCCCTGCTGACCTGTTCCCTTTCAAAGTGCGGATAATGACAGAGGATTTGAAGCCCACAGCCGCACAGAATGCAGAAAAAGCGCTGGGCGTAGAAGTCCGGGATACATTCCCCCGATACGGGGTCTCCTGGAATTACGGGTATCTATACGAAGTCACCGGTCCCGGTTCTTATACGGTATCGTTGACGCCTGTGGAGCCATCCCAGACGGCTCCTACCGTAATCCTGGATGCCGACTATTTCGGGACATTGGATGCGCAAGGCGAAAGGACCCTGGATTTTGTACGCATCAACTGAAGCGTCGGGGAGGACGGTGGGGAATTTGGCGTTGCGGCGTTCGCGCTCTTTGATGAGGGCATCCATATATTTGCGTATCTGACGCTCCTCTCGTTCATCGTCTTTGCGTTGCTGTTCCAGTTGTTTTCGTTTGCGGTCGCGCTCTTTTTGCAGGGCCTTTTCTGCTTTTTTCGCAGCCTTGATGGAATCCCGCTTGTCCAGTTCCGCCCAACGGGCCTCACGCGCCGCTTCCCGCTGGCGGCGACGCTCCGCAGCCGCCTGCCTGTCGGCCTCGCGTTTTGCCTTGGCCGCCGCAATGCGTTCCGCCCGCTGCTTCGCCCGCAATTCAGCCTGAGTCAACGGTCGCGCCGCTTCGATGCTGTCCACCCGTGCCAAACTGTCCTTCACCGCAGCGGCAAGGCTGTCCGCCTGCGCTTTCTTGAGCGCGTCCTCCACCTTCTTGAGGGAATCGGCGTGCGCCAGGGAATCCAAACGAGCCAGGCTGTCCGCCAAATGGATGGCTTTGTCCAGACTGTCCGCACGGGCCAGCGAATCAATCCGCGCTACCCGGGCCAACGAATCCCTGCGTATTTTCTCTCGGGCGCGGACACGATCCAATGAATCTCCACGGGCAATCAGTTTATAGATATGGTCGATATAGCCCGGGAAATAGCGCTCGGAATGACGATA
>CAMJRT010000061.1 GCA_946408295.1 uncultured Bacteroidales bacterium | reverse complement strand
AACGTGCTCTTCAGCGGTGATACCCTCTTTTTCCGCTCCGTCGGCCGAAGCGATGGCACGGCGGAAGCGGGAAAGATAATCGCTGTACGCGTCGATGACGGGAAGAAGGTTTTCTCGGTTGTTTTCAAAAATGGGCACCCACATATCGGCGTTGCTCTTGGCCAGGCGTGCGGTGGAAGAAAAACCGCCGGAAGCCAGGTCGAAAATATGCTTGTCGTCTTTCTCCTTGTCGAGGACCGTGAGGGCCAGGGAGAAGGAAATCACGTGGGACAGGTGGGAGACATAGGCGGCGTGGAGGTCGTGCTGGGCGGCGCTCATCTGCACGGTACGCATCCCAAGGGCGGCATACAAAGCCTCGACACGGGCCAGGGCATCCGCATCGGAGTCCTGTGTATCGCAGATGATGCCGACTTTGCCTTCAAAAAGACCTTGACGGGCGGCCCGGGGGCCGGAGTATTCGGTGCCGGACATCGGGTGGCCCGCGACGAAACGGCCGCGGAGGGGATGCTTGCGTACAGCATCGACGACGGGCTGTTTGACGGAACAGACATCCAGCACGACGGAGTCCTGTGCGCCGATGCGGTTCAAAATGTCCGGCAGCAGGGCTGCGGCGGCGGAGGCGGGAATGGACAGGAGGATGAGATCGCTTTGGGCGACAAGTTCTTCATACGAAACAATGCGGTCGATGATTCCCAGTCGCAGGGCTTCGGCCGCATTGTCTGCCTTTTTATCATACCCGAGAAGCGTGTCGGCAAACCGGCAAGTCCGGATATCGAGGGCCATCGAGCCTCCGATAAGACCTGTACCAATCAGACCGACCGTCCCCAGGAAACTCATACCGTCAGAATATCTTTTTCTTTGGCTGCAATCAACTCGTCAATCTTTCTGACGGCACTATCGGTTTCTTTCTGGGCAGCGGCTTCCTGATCTTTTTCCACATCTTCGGGAAGTCCTTCTTTCTGCAATTTCTTGAGGGCCTCGATCACATCGCGGCGGGCATTGCGGACCACGACTTTGGCATTTTCCCCAGCCGCGCGGGCTTTTTTAATCAACTCTTTGCGCCGGTCTTCGGTGAGGGGCGGAACATTGCAGCGGATGGTCTCGCCGTTGTTCTGCGGGGTGAAGCCGATGTTGGCGTCCATAATGGCTTTCTCGATGACCGGAATCATCTTCTTTTCCCAGGGCTGGATAGCGATGGTCTTGGCGTCGGGAACGGTGATGGAAGCCACCTGGGCGATGGGCATCATCGAACCGTAGTAGTCCACGAGCACATTGTTGAACACCATCGGGTTGGCTTTGCCGGCCCGGTAGGTTTTCAAATCTTCTTCGAGAAAATTCACCGCGCCGGCCATCTTGGCTTTCGCGCCGTCAATCAATTCTTTGGATTTTTCTATCATAAAACGAAATCGTTTTAAGGATTACATCTAACAACCTGCGAAGGTACAAATTTTCAGGGATTCCGCCAATTTTTTCTCAACTGTTTTTCAAATGTTCGCGGATGCGTTTCTTGCTGGTGGAGAACATATAAAACCAGAGGCCGCCGAAGAGCATAATGGCGGAAGCGGACCCTCCGACCGCATCCGAGGTCATCAACAGGGCGTCGAACAGGCCGTGCAGCAGGACGGGGACCATCAAAGCCAGGGTGAAATTCCAGCCCCGGCTGCGAGGATTGCCGAACACGGCCTTGGAGTAAAAATAACCCATCGTGACGGCGAAGAAGAAATGGCCCGGGATGGACAGGATGGCACGCAACAGGCCGATTTCCCGCCACGCTTCCACATTGGAAAAGAGATAGCCCACATTTTCAAAGGCCGCGAAGCCCATTCCGACGCAGACGGCGTAGACGATGCCGTCGATATATTCGTCAAAATAAGGGTTCTTTCTCAAAAACAGCCAGAGGCAGAACAACTTGGCGACCTCTTCGGGCAAGCCCGCCGTCAGGAAGGCGTTCCAGAAAGCGCCGAAAGCCGTGGAAGGCGTCGGGATGGCGACCATCGAAATGACAGGGCCGAAAACCCACAGCACGACAAACACGGAAAGAATGCCGTAGCCGAAGGCTTTCAAAAGTTGGCGCACGGGTTCGCGCTGGTACTTGTCTTTCCGATAAATGTAATAAATCAGTACAAAGGCGGGCAACACCGCCGCAATCAGGATTTTAACAACTTCAGGCATCTTTTTCCGGTTAGATTTCCCGCAAAGGTACGGAAAAACGCGAATCAGAACAAATCATTCCGTTATTCAATGCAAGAGGTGAGGAGTTTGGCGGAGGGGGAAGCGGGGGTGAGGGACAGGAAACGGGCGGTGGCGGGCACGAGCACCGTTTCGCCCTGACGGACGGTCACCTGCGACTCTTCCGTCGCGAGCGTCGCCTCTCCGGCAAGGCACATCACCACGACGAAGGAATCCAGCTCACTCAAATCCTTGCGCACCGGCCGGGTCAATTCCCACAAAGAGGTGGTGAAGTACGGACAACCGACCAGCCGGACCTCCTGATTCAAAGCGGGGGTGTAGGCCGTCCTGTAGTCCGGGTAAACCGTATAATCGATGGCGTCCTTGGCCTGCTCCGTGTGCAACTGACGAGGCTTGCCGTCCAGCCCAAGGCGACCGTAGTCGTAGATACGATAAGTAATATCGGAAGTCTGCTGAATCTCGGCGATGAAGCAGCCTGAGCAAATGGCGTGGATGCGTCCGGCGGGCAGAAAAAATACATCCCCGGGAGTCACGGCATAACGGGCCAGCACCTCGGTGATGCTGCCGTCCGCCACCCGGCGCTCGTATTCCGCCGGGGTGATGGCCTGCGAAAGGCCGGACAGCAGATGCGCGTCTTGGTCCGCGCCCACGACATACCACATTTCAGTCTTGCCCTTGGAGCCGTTGTGCCGGGCCGCCGCCAAAGCATCGTCGGGATGTACCTGGATGGAAAGATCGGCCTTCGCGTCGATGAATTTAATCAGCAGCGGAAATTGCGAACCGGTGGCGGCATAGACCTTTTCGCCCAGCAGGGCGCCTTTGAATTCTTCCGCTAGGGAAGTAATGCTCCTGCCGGCAAAACGCCCTTCGGACACCAGCGTTTCCTTGCCCGGAACGGCGCTGATTTCCCAACTTTCTCCGATGTTTTTCCGGTCGGTTTCGATGCCTTTGTACGGCGCAATTTTCTCCCCGCCCCAGACCAGGCTCATCAGCAGCGGTGCAAATTTCAAGATTTCCATTTTCGTTCCATTTCAGTCTTGCAAAGATACTAAAAATAGTATGGATTGACTGCAAAACGCAATTACTTACCATAAAATTTTTTCGCAAATACTTGGCGGAAATCGGACATTTTTGCATCATTTGCGCCAATTATCGTATGGATATTTGGCGGAAATCAATAATTTTTATTACATTTGCGCCAAAAATAAGAGTATGAACACCATTGGAAGAAAAGACGAAAAGCTTGAATTGCAAAGACTTTACGAATCAGATAGCGCAGAATTCGCCATTGTATATGGAAGAAGACGCGTCGGAAAGACTTTTCTCGTTCGTGAAACCCTTGGAGATCGCTTCTGTTTTTATTCGACAGGACTGGCAAGAGGAGACAAAAATGATCAACTGGGAGCTTTCTATGGTTCCCTGCTGGAATATGGATTGCCCGTTCAATTTGCCAGGCCCAAGACTTGGTTCGAAGCGTTCGACCTCTTGAAAAAGGTCGTTGAAAAATCGCCCCGACGCAGGAAGGTGTTGTTTATTGATGAAATGCCTTGGCTGGACACGGCAAAATCAAAATTCCTGACGGCATTGGATTTATTTTGGAATCAATGGGCCTCTGCACGCAAAGATATACTCTTGATTGGATGTGGGTCGGCAGCCTCGTGGATGGTCAAGAACATCATCCGCAATCGAGGAGGCCTTCACAACCGCATCACGTGCAAAATCAAGTTATCGCCTTTCACTCTGCCTGAGGTAAAAGAATTTCTGTTGGCAAAAGGTATCGCCTGGGAAAATCGCGATATCGCGGAAACCTATATGATATTGGGCGGAATCCCTTACTACCTCAACTTGCTGGACAAACATTTCTCCCTCGCACAGAACATAGACCGCTTGTTCTTCAAGGAATCCGCGCTGCTTGAAGACGAATTCGACAACCTGTACGCATCCTTGTTCAAAAACGCAAAAGGTCATATCAAAATCATTGAGGCGCTGGCCAAAAAGAAATCGGGAATGACCCGGGAGGAAATCCTCAAAGAAACAAAACAGCAGGATGGCGGCAATGTGGGCATACGCCTGGAGGAACTGGAGCAATGCGGTTTTATCCGGAAATTCAAAGCGGTAGGAAACAAAGGAAAATTCTACCAGTTGACCGATTTTTACACGAGATTTTATCTCTCATTCGCCAAGGAACAAGATGAAAATCGTCAGAAATGGGTGCAGATGCAGAACACGCACCGCTATTCCACCTGGTGCGGATTGGCATTCGAGCGACTTTGCCAATCCCAAATAGACCGCATTAAAGATGTCCTGCGGATATCCGGAATGGCAAGTTCCCATTATTCGGTCCAGACGGATTCTGCCCAGATTGATATGGTGATTGACCGTGCCGACCGCATAATTACTTTGTGCGAGATGAAATTCTACGACCAACCTTATGCTTTCACCCGGGACGACCAACAAAAGTTGCAAAACAAGATATCAGTCATTCGCGAACTGTTCAAAAGGAAGAACATCCAGCCTGTCTTGATCAGCCCCTATGGCCTTCGCCCCAACTCCTACTCAGTCAATCTCATCCAACAAGTCATCACCCTCGACGAACTCTGCGACTAGGTAGGGAAAGACACCTGAAGCACCCGGACAGGCCGTCTATCACTTTATGCGTTTAAGTACGCACGTGTAACAACCTTTTGTGAGAGGCGTCAATGTCAGTTTATCGTTCCCGTCAAAAGAAATGTCATAACTTTCTAATAATACGGCGGAGACTCAGTAGCTTTTCAGTTCCCACCTTACGCCCCCGCCAAGAGGCTAATCAAGAAAACTGTCGAAGAAACATCATCCCTCCACCGAGCCTTTATGAGGGAAACTGCATAAGAAGAAGCATTCCGGCATAGACTACGGAGAAAGAAAGCATTTCACTTCTTAGCCTCTTGATAATAAATACTTGGCGGGTACTTTGGTGGGGCCAAAAGCGCTAATGCACCTTTGCCAGAGGATCTCTCCCTCTGACGGGCACAAAGATAGTACGACATAGGTTGAAAATAGTACGGATTTGCGCAAAAAAAGTCCATGTCTTCAGATTGACAAACAACAGGCCCCACGACTCAGGTGTGTCCGGTCCCCACTTGACCGGGACCGGGCACACCTGCCCGCCTGCGGCGGGGCGGCTTGAGGCGCACAGCGCCGAAGCGCCATCAGGCGCGTGCCGGAACGTCAGCGAGATTTTCGCAGAAAATTGAAGCAGTGGAGGCACCCGATGAAGCGAAGCGAAATCGGCATGCCCCCCGGGGGCAGCCGCGGAGCGGCGGGGGATAAAAAGATAGCGTCGCGGCTGCGACGCTAATCCCGAACGAACCGCGCGTCAGCGCGGAGAGTGAGGGATTCGAACCCCCGGAGGCTTGCACCTCAACAGTTTTCAAGACTGCCGCCATAGACCACTCGGCCAACTCTCCCTGAAAAAAGTTTCAAGGCCGCAAAGGTAAGACATTTCTCCCAAATCCACAAGAAAATATTTCCCTTAAAAGCGATAGATTTTGTTGCAGAATTGAATGGAATTTTTGTAACTTTGCACGCCAAAGAGAACAATGTATTTTTCAAGTTATGTCCTTCATTGAAGATAAAGTTGCTCTGGATGGCCTTACTTTTGATGACGTCCTGCTCATCCCGGCTTATTCGGAGGTTTTGCCGAGGGAAGTGTCCCTCAAAAGCCGTTTTTCCAGAAACATCGAACTGAACATTCCCATCGTGTCCGCCGCCATGGACACCGTCACGGAAGCGCCGATGGCCATTGCCCTTGCACGGGAAGGCGGGATCGGCGTTATTCATAAGAATATGTCCATCGAGGAACAGGCCCACGAGGTGCGCAAGGTCAAACGCGCGGAGAACGGAATGATCAACGATCCGGTGGTCATCAGCAAGGACCAGACGGTGGGAGATGCGCTCCGGCTGATGCGCGAAAACCACATCGGCGGCATTCCCGTCGTGGACGGCGACCGCAAACTGGTGGGCATCGTGACCAACCGTGACGTGCGTTTCCAGGAAGATATGACGGTCAAGATCGAGGATGCGATGACCTCCAAGAATCTGGTGACCATCCGCGACAACCAGACCGACCGCGAGTATGTCAAGACCGTGCTCCAGCAGAACAAGGTGGAGAAGTTGCCGGTTTTGGATGCGGAAGGACATATCGTAGGCCTCATCACCTATAAAGATTTGATCAAGGAAGTGCTGCACCCGCACGCCTGCAAGGACGGCCGCGGACGGCTCCGTTGCGCAGCGGGCGTAGGTATCACGGGCGACGCGCTGGACCGCGTGGCCGCACTGGTCGCCGAGAATGTGGACGCCGTGGTGCTGGACTCCGCACACGGGCACAGCAAAGGCGTGATCGACGCCCTCAAACGCATCAAAGCCGCTTATCCCGGTCTGGATGTCGTGGTCGGCAATATCGCCACGGCCGATGCAGCCCGCTACCTGATCAAAAACGGCGCCGACGGCATCAAGGTCGGTATCGGCCCCGGCAGCATCTGCACCACGCGCATCGTCGCAGGTGTGGGCGTGCCCCAGTTGACGGCCATTTACGAGGTGAGCAAAGCGGCCCGGAACAGCGGCGTTCCCGTCATCGCGGACGGAGGTCTCCGTTACTCGGGCGACATCGTCAAGGCCCTGGCGGCCGGCGGCGACTGCGTGATGTGCG
>CAMJRT010000060.1 GCA_946408295.1 uncultured Bacteroidales bacterium | reverse complement strand
ATTTACCGACAAAGTATTCGAACCCATCCGGCAAATCAGCGACAAGATGGAAAGGACCGACCTGACCGGGCTGGAACACATTGAATACGAGGCCGACGACGAGATTGCGGCCCTCATCAAAGCCTACAACCGGATGGTGGATGTGATTGAAAGCAGCGCCAAAGTGATGGCCGGGAAAGAGCGGGACAAAGCCTGGAGCGAAATGGCCCGCCAGGTGGCCCACGAAATCAAGAACCCGCTCACCCCGATCAAACTCGACCTCCAGCGCCTGATTCGCCTGAAAGAAAGTGGAAAGCCCGAATGGGAAAGCAAGTTCGACAGCCTTTCGCGCGTGATTCTGGAAAATATCGACGTGCTGACCGAGACCGCCGACGACTTTTCCTCCTTTGCGAAACTCTATACGCAGGAGCCAGTGGAATTTGACCTCGACGGCACGCTTGCCGACCAGATTGCCCTCTTTGACAACAAAGACCACATTGACATTTCGTATATCGGGCTAAAGGATACCTTTATCCACGGGCCGAGACCCCAACTGATCCGCGTGCTCGTCAACCTCATCACCAACAGCATCCAATCCATCGAAAATGCCGGAATCGAGAAAGGGCACATCTTGGTCTGCCTGCGGAAATCCACCCGGGACGGGATGCTGGACCTCACGGTGGAGGACAACGGGCCGGGCGTGGCCGATGAGCACATCGACAAACTCTTTACGCCCAATTTCACCACCAAGACCGGCGGCGCGGGCATCGGGCTGGCGATGTGCCGCAACATCCTCCAGATGTGCGACGGGACCATTTCCTACAGCCGTTCCTTCAACCTCGGCGGTGCCTGTTTCACCGTTACCCTTCCGCAACGATGAAGCCCGAAGTGACATCATCCCCGGAGTCCTATATGTTCCCCACCTCCGTCAAAGAGGTCGAGGCGCTGGGCTGGGACGCCATCGACATTGTAATTATCACGGGCGACGCTTTCGTGGACCATCCTTCTTTCGGGACGGCCTGCATCGCCCGCTACCT
The DNA here is from genome assembly GCA_946408295.1 of uncultured Bacteroidales bacterium. The sequence continues at coordinate 5,988 of CAMJRT010000060.1, read as the reverse complement.
GCAGAAATACGGCTACCGCATCGCCATCGTCCCCCAGCCCGGCTGGAAGGACGATCTGCGCGATTTCCGCAAACTGGGACGGCCGCGCCTGTTTTTCGCGGTCAACGCAGGGGCGATGGACTCGATGGTCAACCATTATACCGCCGCCAAACGCCTGCGGCACGACGACGCCTATACCCCCGAAGGCCGTTTCGGAGCCCGGCCGGACCGCGCCGTCACGGTCTATACCCGCATTTTGAAATCCCTCTGGCCCGATGTGCCGGTGGTTATCGGCGGGGTGGAAGCCTCCCTGCGGCGGCTGACGCACTATGATTATTGGGACGACCGCCTGCATCCGTCCATCCTGTGCGAGAGCGGGGCAGACTGGCTCTGTTACGGGATGGGGGAACCGGTGATGCTCGCGCTCACCCGGGCCATCGAGCAGGGCTGGGCACGCGAGGATATCGAGACGCTGCCCCAAATCGGGTTTTACAAAGAGGGGGCCGTACCGCAGGTGACGGCCAGCAAGGGAGCCAAGAGCGATAGCCCCCGCGCGGGACAGAGCCCCGAGCAGAATGACGCCCCACTGGTGCTGGCCTCCTACGAGACCTGCCTGAAGGACAAGCGGGCGTTTGCGACGAATTTCCATTGGATTGAGCGCAATGCCAACGCGTACAAGGCCCGGCCGCTGATAGAAGGCGTCGGCACGGGCTATGTCCGCCTCAACCCGCCCCTTCCGCCGGCCACGACCGAAGAGATGGACTCCTTCTGGGACCTCCCCTTCACCAAACGCCCGCACCCCCGCTACAAAGGCAAACGCATCCCCGCCTACGATATGATCAAGGACAGCATCATCACCCACCGGGGCTGCTTCGGCGGCTGCAACTTCTGCACGATTGCCGCCCACCAGGGGAAATTCATCCAGTCCCGCTCGGAGGACTCTATTATTAAAGAGGTGGAGGCCCTGGCTGCGATGCCCGAATTCAAGGGCAATATCTCCGACCTGGGCGCCCCGACGGCCAATATGTACGGACTGCGGGGGCGGGATGAAGGGCGCTGCCAAAAGTGCCTGCGCAAATCCTGCCTCTTCCCCAAGCGCTGCGACAATATGGATATTTCGCACGAACGGTTGCTGGCGTTATACCGGCGGGTGTGCGCGGTGGAGGGGGTGCGGCACGCCTACATCGGCAGCGGCATCCGTTACGATTTGTTCCTCGACCAGGACGGCTTTCTGGACAAAAGCGGCGCTCCCTACCTGAAAGCCTTGATGCTCGAGCATTGCTCCGGACGGCTGAAAGTGGCTCCCGAGCACACGGAGGACAAAGTCCTGCAGGCGATGGCCAAGCCCTCGTTTGCGTTGTTCGAGCGCCTGCGCAAAGAATTTGACCGCATCAACACCGCCTGCGGCACGCATGTCGAACTGGTCCCCTATTTCATCTCCTCCCACCCCGGCTGCCATTGGGGCGATATGCTCGCGTTGCGCGCCAACCCTGCGCTCAAGGGCATCTGGATGGATCAGGTGCAGGATTTTATGCCCACCCCGATGACCGCCTCTTCCGTGATGTTCTACAGCGGCTTCGTCCCCGATGCGAAACTCACCCCGATTTTCACCGAGAAAGACCCCGAACGCAAGAAAAAGCAGAAAGGAATCTTCTTTCGGCATAAATAATGAATGAATGGTCGCTTATGATTCAGGTAATTCTCAAAAAGCAGATTCAGTAATTTAATATCAATTTCTAAGTAGTATGAAAAGTAACAATTCTCTCGCCGGGCTCTTCATTATGCTCGGACTCGTCATTTCGGGCGCGATGTTCCCGATGGGCATCAGCAAACTCCGGTCCTTCGACCGCACGGTGGATGTGAAAGGCCTCTGCGAAAAAGAAGTGATGGCTGACAAGGTCATCTGGCCCATCAGCCACAAAGCCGTCAGCAACGACCTGAATTCCGTCTCGGAAACCATCGACAACAACAACCGGGCAATCATCCAGTTCCTGAAAAAGAACGGTGTCACGGATGAGGAAATCTCCCTTTCCATCCCCAAAATCATCGACCGCCTCGCGCAGGATTATGTCAGCGACAACCGCGGATTCCGCTATCTGGGCAAAAGCGTCGTGACGGTTTATTCCAAAGACGTGGAAAAGATTCTCAAAGTGATGGGCAACACCGACGCGCTGATCAAGAAAGGCATCAACATCAACCAGGAAGAATGGGGACAGGAACCTTCATTTATGTATGAGAGCCTCAACGACATCAAGCCCGAGATGATAGCCGAGGCCACCGCCAACGCCCGTGCCGCCGCCGACAAATTCGCCAAAGATTCCGGCAGCAAGGTGGGCAAAATCCGGACCGCCACGCAAGGCACCTTCTCCATCGAGGACCGCGACAGTTGCACCCCGTATATGAAAAAAGTCCGCGTCGTGACCTACCTCACCTACTACCTCGACAATTAAGTGCGTCATCTAACCAACTAAAACACAACACAATAAAGGAAACGACCTACTTCAGAACGGGTAGGTTGTTTTCTTTAAACCATTGACTCACAAGCCAATGAGTGCAAGGCACATCCTAAGAATCAAAAAATCCGTAACAAACGCTTGCGAATCCAAGAAATAATGCTACCTTTGCAATCCCAAACGCAAACGAGGGTTTAGCTCAGTTGGTTCAGAGCGCTTGCTTGACAGGCAAGAGGTCACTGGTTCAAATCCAGTAATCCTCACCACCAAAAAAGGTCGACTTTCATGGTCGGCCTTTTGGTTTAAATCCCTGTTTGGGGGCTTCCTACAGGTTGTCCAGGCCCATGCGGGAGACCTTGAGGCCGAGGAAGTAGAGGATGCCGTCGAGACCGGAAGTAGAGATAGCCTGCTCGGCGCCCGCCTTGACCTTGGGTTTGGCGTGATAGGCGATGCCCAGACCGGCGAGGTTGATCATCGGAAGGTCGTTGGCTCCGTCGCCCACGGCGACCGCCTGCGCGAGGTTGATGTGCTCCACCTGGCAGAGCAGACGCAGCAGTTCGGCCTTGCGGCGGCCGTCCACCACCTCGCCCAGGTAACGGCCCGTCAACTTGCCGTCCGCGATTTCCAATTCGTTGGCATAGACATAGTCGAAGCCGAATTTCTGCTGGAGATACTGACCGAAATAGGTAAATCCTCCGGAGAGGATGGCGGTTTTGTAGCCAATCATCTTCAGGGCCTTCATCAGCCGCTCCAGTCCCTCGTTGAAAGGCAGGTTCTCCGCGATTTCCTTCATACACGATTCGTCGAGGCCCTTGAGCAAAGCGACGCGCCGCGTGAAACTCTCCACAAAGTCGATTTCCCCGCGCATCGCGCTCTCAGTAATGGCCCGCACCTGGGCCCCCACCCCGGCACGTTCCGCCAGTTCGTCGATACATTCCGTTCCGATGAGGGTGGAGTCCATATCGAAGCAGATGAGACGGCGGGAACGGCGATAGAGATCGTCCTTCTGGAAGGAAATATCCATCCCTTCGCGGGAAAGGCGCATAAATTCCGCCTGGATGTTCGATTTCTCCTCATCGCTCAGGTTGCCCCGGATGGAGAGTTCGATACAGGAGAGGGTCTGCCGGTCTTCTTCACGGATGGGAACACGGCCGGTCAGACGCTTGATGGCATCAATGTTGAACCCGTGCTTGTAGATAATCTGGGTGACTGTCGCAATCTTGCGGGCATCGATGGTGCGGCCCAGCAGGGTGATGATATAGCGGTCTTTTCCCTGACGGCCGCGCCACTGTTCATAATCGTCTTCCGAGACCGGTTTGAAACGGATGTGTACGCCCAACTCGGAAGATTTGAAGAGCAACTCTTTCATAATGGCTCCGGAACGGTCCTGCTGCGTCAGGAACAGGATACCCATCGTCAGCGAGTCGTGGATGTTGGCCTGGCCGATGTCCAGCACAAAAGCATCGTAACGCGCGAGAATGTCCGTCAGGGCGGAAGCCAGGCCCGGCTTGTCCTGCCCGTATATGTTCACTTGAATAATCTCGAGTTTCTTCTCTTCCATATCTTCCAATTTTTGACCCGCGAAGTTACGAATAATTTCTGAAAACCGATGTAGCGCAAAGGATGGGAGAAGGCTATTGTGCGGTATAGACCGCATCGAGGCGGATATCCCAAGGGGCAAGCGGCAACTGCTCCACCCTTTGACAAGGGAAAGCGACACCGACTTTCCGGGCATTGACCAGCGTAGGGAGAAGGCGGTCGTAGAAGCCTTTTCCCCGACCCAGGCGCCAGCCGTCCGGGGTGAAGGCGCGTCCGGGGATAATGGCGAAATCAATGGCTTCGGGGGCTATATCGGGACAGGAAGGCAAAGGTTCGAGGATGCCCTGATAGCCGGGCTGTACGGCAGCGGGGTGGTACGTTTTCAGGCGAAGGGACTCCCCTTCCACCAGCGGCAGCACCAGTGTTTTCCCCGGTCCGGCCGGGACGGGCCCGACGGAAGAACGCACGCCGAAATCGCCCTGCGACCAGCGCGTCAGCACACCCTCGGTAGGAACCTCATCCGGCAGGGAAGCATATAACAGAACGGTGCGGGAGCGGCGGAAAGCGTCGGACGATTCGACCTGCGCCCAGATGGAGGCTACGCAAGCGGCACGCTCCTCGGGCGACGTGCCGGCGAGCCAAGCCTCCCGGCGCTCCACCAGAAGCCGGCGCAACGAACGTTTCTGCGCCGTCAAAGCATCCGGAGCCCCCGGCATAACGCCCTATTTCGTCCAGGTAAACAGGCGGTAAAGATTGCCGCCGAGGGTGTTACCCAGGACCAGGCAGCAGAACAATAGCAGCACCGCACCCAAATGCGCACCCAGGAAATCCCAGGGAACACTCAAATAATAGAAGGTATCGGCGATACAGTGGGGAAAGCCGCAAACGATGAACATAGGCACACCGAAGAGCAACGGAATCCATTTTCCCTGACGCGCAAAATTCACCGCCGTTGTCATAATGAATCCGCAGCCGATGGCCAGCAAACCGCTGCGAAGCGTCCCCGATAGTAGTACGCCGTTTATCAAAGAATCATTCAAACGCCCTTCCAGTATCGCCTGCGCTTTCGCTTCCAGCCCCATCGGGGAAATCTTGGCCAGCAAAGCGATCAACAAACATCCCACGATGTTGCCCAGAATGGTCGGCAGCAACTGCGCGATCTCCTTTCCCGTCTTCACGAAGCCCATCGCGCCCGTGTAAAGTTTCAACTGATAATTGACGACCGTCGCCAGACCGAAAGAGAAAACGACGGCACCGGCAATGTCTCCGAGCGGACTGCCTTTCAAAGCGAGATAGCCGAATCCGGCGATACCGATGGCGATGCCGGCGAGAATGCCCAGGCGGAAAATGGAAAATGCTTGTTTCATAAATTGCGTTAATTGATTAAGTTGCAAAGTTAATTATTTTTCAAATACAGCAGCGCGGCCTGGGCACAGGCACAGCCGAAGACGGCGGGGAGGTAGGAAATGGTGCCGACCTGGGATTTCTTGTTGCGTTCTTCGACGGGTACGATGCTTTCGCGGTCCGGAAGTTCTTCGCTATACACGACCGGAAAGCCTTTGCGGATGCCGATTTTTCCGAGGCGTTTGCGGACAATGAACGCCAACGGACAATGCCGCGACTTGGACAAATCGGCGATGCGCACCTGCGTCACATCGACCTTGGCACCGGCCCCCATCGAACTCACCAACGGCAACTTGTGCTCCACACAGAAACGAATCAGCGCCAACTTCGGCGCCAAAGTATCGATGGCGTCCACCACGAAATCCACCCGCCCGGACCATCCGGCCAATTGTTCCTCCACCCGGTCCGCCTCCAGATACTCGCAGCGGCACTCCACATCCAACGCAGGATTGATGTCCCGCAGCCGCTCCGCCAACACGGAACACTTCGGACGCCCCATCGTGGAACCCAGGGCCAGAATCTGGCGGTTGCGATTGGTCTCGCTCACCACGTCGTTGTCAAACAGGATGATATGGCCGACGCCCCCGCGCACCAGCATCTCCGCAGCGAAACC
>CAMJRT010000059.1 GCA_946408295.1 uncultured Bacteroidales bacterium | reverse complement strand
ATGAACTCCTCTCGGGGCCTTCCCCGTACAACCGCCACAGGGCGGAGCGTGCAATCGGGCAGGCTCGATTGTTGGGTATAGCAGGAGAATAAAAATGGAATAGTAATATGGCAAACAAAGCAATGGATACGGCCTTTGTGGACAAGGCCATTCTCTTCGCCTTGCAGGCGCACGCCGGTACGGAACGGCGTGGGAAGGGTTTTCCCTACATCATTCATCCCCTGGAGGCGATGTCAATCGTCGCATCCATTACCAATGACCCCGAATTGCTGGCCGCCGCTGTCTTGCACGATACGGTGGAGGATACCTCCATCGTTGTGGAGGATCTCGCCCGCGAATTCGGCCCCCGGGTGGCTTCTATCGTGGAGGCGGAGTCGGACAAATTTGCGGAAGGCGTGAGCGAAGAGGCCTCCTGGCATTCGCGCAAGCAGGCTGCCATCGACCATCTGCGAAATGCGCCGTATGATGCGAAAATCGTGGCGATGGGGGACAAACTCTCCAATATGCGGGCCATCTGGCGTGACTATCAGCAGCAGGGTGACGAACTCTGGAAGATTTTTCACGCCAAACTCCGCACTGACCACGAGTGGCATTATCGCGGCTTGGCCGACAGCCTGAGCGAGTTGAAAGACACTTTTGCTTATCAGGAATTTGTTCATTTGATAGACGATGTTTTTGGCAGTCGTTAAATTTTGCGTTTATGAAAAAGCGTTATGACCCGATTTCCGGCAAGTCCGGAGCGATTATCGAAGATGTGATGGCAACCCCCGAGGTGGATAGCCTTCCTTTCGAGTTGAATATGCGCATCCGGCTTTGCGTCGAGGAGGTCGTGGAGAATGTGGTGAGTTATGCCTACGATTCCGGTTCCGGGTATATGGAGGTGGAGACCGGCTTTTGTGCCGGCGTGTGGCGGATTCGCTTCGAGGATGCCGGCGTTCCTTTCAACCCACTGGACAAGGATGACCCCGACATCACCCTTTCGGCAGAGGAACGGCCCATCGGCGGCCTTGGCATCTTCTTGTGCAAGCAGATGATGGACCACCTGGAGTATCACCGTGAGAATGGATGCAATATTTTGATTATGGAGAAAAAAATTGAAAATTTTGTATAGTTATGGAAGTAAAAGTTATCAGTCCTGTGGACAAGGTGCTTGTCCAAATCAAGGGTAGGGTGGATACGACCAATGCCGCCCAGTTTCAAGAAGATTTGACCTTCATTATGCAAGGCGATATGAAGGATATCGAGTTGGATTGCTCCGGGCTCGAATATACCTCCAGCCAGGGTTTGCGCGTGTTCCTGATGCTGCAGAAAGCGGTGCAGGGCCGTGGCGGCAAGATGGTGCTGACCCATATGCAGACGCAGGTAAAAGAGGTGTTCGATATCACCGGTTTTTCCAACATCATCAGGATTCTATGAGTCTGGAGTCTCAATCCCTCCGGATGGATTCGATTCCCAATGCCCGGGATTTGAAGGGGTATGTGATGCGGGATGGCCGCAGGGTCAAGGCGGGGCGCCTTTTGCGCAGCGGTGATTTGAGCAAGGCTTCCGACCGGGATATACAACGCTTGCGCGAGGAGTTTCACCTGGCGGTGGATTTTGATTTCCGGATGGAAATGGAAGTGAGCCAGTCGCCCGACCGTCCGGTGGAGGGGGCGGAGTATTTCTTCCTTCCCACGCTGGATGCCCGGGAGGCGCAGGTCAGTATGGAGCGGCTTCAGGGTACGGGTATCCGGGGCTACCGGGATTTCGTGTCGAAGGGGGCTTCGCATCCTTTCGTGCAAGAGTTCGCGCGGACGATGTATGTGGCGATGGTGGACAGCGAGTACACCCAGTTGCAGTATGCCGCCTTTTTCCAGAAAATCCTCTCTACGCCGGAAGGAGCCATCCTCTGGCATTGCGCGCAGGGGAAGGACCGCACCGGTTTGGGTTCCGCTTTCATCCTTTTCGCCCTGGGTGCTTCGCGGGAGACGGTGCTGGAGGATTATCGGCTGACCAACGAGGCTTTCGCACCCGAAATCGAGCGGGCGACGGCGATGATTCTCTCCCAGGGAGGCGGGGACGCCGAACTGACGGTGGTCCGTTCCCTGGTCGGCGCCAACGAGGACTACTTTATCGACGCGCTCGACCTCATCGACCGCAAGTACGGCTCGATGGACCAGTATCTGGAAGAAATCCTGCTCGTCTCTCCCGCCGACCGCCAGGTCCTCCGGGACCGCTATCTCGAATAGAGGCGCCGCCGAAGTTGCTGCACCGCGCGCGAGGTCTCCTATCTCGTACTCCCTCAACGCTCCCGCACCTCTCGCTGTCTCTGGCGTTCCCGGTTACAAAGAGCGGCGACATTATCCGCTAGAAGAACAGGTGCTCTATCAGGATTTTCAGGCCGATAAAAATCAGAAGGATGCCGCCGGCCAGGGTGCTGTTGCGTCGGAAACGGCTGCCGACACGGTGTCCCAGATAGAGTCCGACTACACTGAATGACGCGGTGACCAGGCCGATTACCAGTACGCAGAGCCAGATGTTGCAGCCGAGCATTGCAAAGGAAACGCCGCAGGCCAACGCGTCTATGCTGGTGGCGATGGCCAGGCCCAGCATCGTCCGAAATCCGAAATCACTTGCGTGGGATGTCGTCTCCGCGTCGTCTTGAACCCGAGGCTCGCGGAGTGCCTCGCGCATCATATTGCCGCCAATCAGAGCCAGCAGGGCGAAGGCGGTCCAATGGTCAAATCGTTCCATCAACGAGGCGAAGGAGCGTCCGAGACAATAGCCCAGCAAGGGCATCAGGGCCTGAAATCCACCGAACCAGAGGGCGACACTTATGCTGTGCCGTGGCTTGATTCGGGGTAACGAGAGCCCTTTGCCGACAGAAACGGCAAAAGCGTCCATCGACACCCCGAAGGCTATCATCATTATTTCCCAATGTTCCATTTTTGACGTTTTTTCCCTTACGCAGCCGCAAAGGTAAGCAAAATAAGGGTCAGTTTATACTATCCCTCCCATTTCGCTTCGCTTGTGGGCCCCTCCCGCTCACGATGTCGCGGGCGACACGCATTCTTTGCCTTCATCACAGCCGGCGCGAGGAGTGGTGCTGGCCGTGGGACTTCGTTCGAACGCCGTTGGCGTTCTGCACTTCGGCCCCTCCCATCGTCATCTTCGTCATCGCTTCGCGATAACTTGCTGCCGACGGGCCCCGCCCCCTTCCCGTGTCCGGGGGTGGACACGCCCACGGCCAGCACCACTCCTCGCGCCTTCAGCGTCAGCGATTTAACGGTGGTTAGATTGTAAACTAGTAATTAACGCGTTAGACTGCCGAGTTGCCGGGCTGGGCGCTGATAGTCCCACCCGAAAGAGGGGGACTTCAAGCGAAAATACGGGAAAAGCGCTGAAAGTCCCATCACCGCTAGCGGGACCTTCGACACTTCCGCTGGTGGCATTACCTAAAGCTAAATTATTTAGGTTTAGGTAATTTAGATTTGTATAATTTGTTCGGCTTGATTATCTTTGCAAAAATTGATAATGATGAGTCCGCTGAATCCTTTTATTATTACAAGTGATTATGTGTCCGACAAGTATTTCTGTGACAGGAGATTGGAGACGCATTCGCTGATTGCTAACATCCTCAATGGCCGAAATACAGTCTTGATTTCGCCCCGTCGTATGGGAAAGTCGGGCCTGGTTTCGCACGTTTTTGCCCAGAAGGAAATCGCATCGAAATTTCGCACATTCAGCATTGATTTGTACGCGGCGAGTTCTCTTTCTGAGATGATTTTGTTTTTGGGACGTACGATTACGGATAGTTTGAAATCGTCGGGACAAAAACGTCTGGAGCGGTTTTTCCAAATAGTGCAGTCCTTGAGGCCCGGATTCAAACTTGATCAAGTGACGGGGCAGTTCCGCTTTGATTTGTCGTTGGGAGATATCGAGCGTCCGAAGGATAGCTTGGAGGAGATATTTTCTTATCTTGAGTCATCTGAAATACCGTGCCTGGTTGCTATCGATGAGTTTCAGCAAATTGCAGACTTTCCGGAAGACAATGTCCTTGCGTTGCTTCGGACCTATGTGCAGAAGTGCAAGAATACCTATTTTATTTTCTCGGGAAGCAAGAGACGTATGATGGATCAAATTTTCAACAATCCATCGGAGCCGTTTTATATGAGTTGCGTTCCCTTGTATTTGGATGCCATTGACAAGGATAAATATTATCAATTTGCCGCTCATCATTTTGCCGAAGCCGGCAAGTCTCTCGGGCGAGAATGTTTTGACAGAATCTATGACAGGTTGGAAGGTCATACTTGGTATGTCCAGCGCATACTGAATGAATTATATGGACAACTGCCCTCCGGCGATGAGGCTACGATAGCCAGCGTGGACAGCGTCTTTGATTACGTCGTTTCTATCGGCAGTCGCGGTTTTGAAGAGCAGTTCAGCAACATTTCCCAAACCCAGAAGGCGCTGCTGATTGCGATTGCCCGTGAGGGGAAAGCGACCGCTCCGACTTCAATGGCTTTTGTTCGTCGGAACGCCTTGAAGAGCCCGAGTACCGTCCAGAGCGCGCTCAAAATTCTCTATGAGAACGAAATGGTAACCCGAGAAAACAATGCGTACTCCATTACCAATCGCTTTTTCTCTTTCTGGATTCGACGGCAATATGTCGGAGAAGTTTGATTTTGCGTATCGTTAAACTTTATAATTATATGTTGAAAATTGGAGATAAGATGCCGTCCTTCGAGGTGGTGGACCAGGACGGGAACAAGGTGAAGTCGGAGGATTTCATCGGGAAGGGGAAGAAGACCATCATTTACTTCTATCCCAAGGATAATACGTCCGGATGCACGGCGGAAGCCTGCTCGTTCCGGGACAATTACGCTGCTTTGACTGCGGCAGGCTACAATGTGGTGGGCGTTAGCAAGGACAGCGCGAAGTCCCACACGGGATTCCGAGCGAAGTACGAACTCCCGTTCCGGCTGTTGGCGGACACGACGACGGAAATGCTTCAGTCTTTCGGCGCCTGGGGCGAGAAGAAGATGTATGGCAAGACTGTCTTGGGTACGCTTCGGCGCACGTTCATCTTTGACGAGAATGGAATCTTGGAGCGCATCATCGAGAAGGTGGACACCAAGAACGCCGCTCATCAGATACTCGAGAGATAATCAGGTAATCTCGATACGCATACGAGGTGTGTCCGGGGGTTTGATATCTACACTTGACCGGTTACCGGGGAGTAGAAGTCAGTCGGCGTCGGTCTACCGGTTGCCGTCTTGGAAGAGGGCAAGGGCCTGGTCGAGGGTGAGGGCTTGGCGGAGGGTGAAGGTGCCGCTGGCGCTGCGGCGAAGGCGGCTGATGAGGGCACCGCAGCCGAGGGTCTCGCCGATGTCGCGGGCGAGGGCGCGGATGTAGGTGCCTTTGCTGCAGGCGATGCGAAGGCGGGCGGCGGGATAGCCGGCAAGCGCTTGCACATCGGCTACGTGGATGCGGGAGGAGGCTCGGGAGGGTGAGCCGTTTGAAGAGGCCGCTGACGAGGAAGCGTCTGATGTGCTGTCAACGGAAGCATCTGATGTGCTGTCAAGGGAAGCGTCTGATGAACTATCAAATATCCCGAAGTCCAGCATATCCAGCCGGCTGATGACGACGCGGCTGGCGCGGACAAGGCTGTCATCCACCTTTTCGCCTTTTTTATAGGCTCGGCGGGCCAGTTCGTAGGCCCGGACGCCGTCGATATTCTTGGCGCTGAACAGGGGAGCGACCTGCATCTGTTCCCCCCGGAAGCCTTCCAGGGCGGCCGCGACGCGCTCAGCCGTCAGCCCGTCGGTGGGGAAGAAGGCGTCCGGCTCTTTCTCCAAATCATAGGAGGGGGTGGTGGCGCCGAATACCAGTTCACAGAGGTACTCCTTGTCGTGGCGCTGGTATTCTTCCGCCTTTTTGGTGGCGGCGCCGATACAGACGAGCAACACGCCGTCTGCCAGCGGGTCGAGCGTTCCCGCGTGGCCTACTTTGAGATTCTTCTTGCCGAAGTGACGAATCGCGGCGAATTTGATTTTCCGGATGACATCGGCCGAAGTCCATCGCCAGGGCTTGTCCACCACCAGCACCACCCCGTCGGGATAGTCGCCAATGTTCTTTGAGAGTGGCCTTCCGGGTGTTGCCACAAGAGGCTTTCCACTGCCCTCCATCAGGCTCCCAGCGTGTTGCGGGCGCGTTCAATCCGACGCCCAAACTCTTCCAAACCAATCAGACACACGATATCCGCGATGCCCAGGCCGCTGGAGGCGCCGACCAGGGCCAGGCGCAGGCAGTTCATCACCTTGCCCATCGGCCATTCGCGGGATCGGATGTAGTTCTCGATTTCGGCTTCCAGTCCGGCCTTCTCCAGCACCTTGTCATAGGCGGCGATATGGGCGGCCAGTTCGAAAGCCAGGGCGGTGTTCTCGGGCTTCCAGAATTTGGCGGCGTCTTTTTCCACATATTCCGTCGGCGAAATAAAAAGATAGGAAGCGATGTCCCAGAAGTCGCGCACGAAAGTCGCACGGTCCTGGATGAGGGCCACCACTTTTTCGACATAGGCGCGACCGAATCGCCTGTCGGCGAAATTCTTTTCTTCTCCTTCGGTCACGCTGATTCCTTTCTCTTCCAACACCGGCACAAACGCTTCGGCGAGTTCGGCCGGAGTTTTGCGGCGCAGGTATTCTTTGTTGTACCATTTGGCTTTGTCGGGATTGAAACGGGCGCCGCTCTTGACGATGCGTTCGATGCTGAAAGCCTCGACCAGTTCGTCCAGGGTGAAAAGTTCCCGCTCGTCGCCCGGGTTCCAGCCCAGCATCGCCAGCAGGTTGACGAAGGCCTCGGGGAAATAGCCGTCCTCGCGGTAGCCGCGGGACACTTCGCCCTCGGGTGAGGTCCAGCGCAGAGGGAAGACGGGGAAGCCCATCTTGTCGCCGTCGCGTTTGCTCAACTGGCCCTTGCCATCCGGCTTGAGCAGCAGGGACAGGTGCGCAAAACGGGGCATCGTGTCCAGCCATC
>CAMJRT010000058.1 GCA_946408295.1 uncultured Bacteroidales bacterium | reverse complement strand
CGGACGGTGTTTGGTGGTTCTTCCTGTTCTGGGCCCCGGCTTACTTCCACGACCACTTCAACGCCCCGGCTTCTTCTCCGCTGGGGAAGGGACTTATTTTCACTCTCTATGCCATCGTGACGGTCCTATCCATTTTCGGCGGCTATCTGCCGAAACTTTTCGTGGAGAAAAAGGGAATGAATCCCTATAACGGCCGTATGCTGGCGATGCTGATTTTTGCCTTTTTCCCGCTGGTCGCCCTGGCCGCCCAGCCCTTGGGAGCCCTGACCCCCTGGTGGCCGGCCGTTCTCATCGGTATCGCCGGTGCGGGACACCAGGCCTGGAGCGCGAATATCTTTTCCACAGTGGGCGATATGTTCCCCAAGAGCACGGTCGCTTCCATTACCGGTATCGGTGCGATGGCGGGCGGTATCGGCTCGATGATTATCCAGAAAGTGGCCGGCAACCTCTTTACCTATGCGCACGAACAGGGCGCGGCTTTTCATTTCCTCGGTTTCGAGGGCAAGCCGGCCGGTTATTTTATTATGTTCTGCTTCTGCGGCCTGGCCTACCTGTTGGCCTGGCTGCTGATGAAAGCCCTCGTCCCCCAGTATAAACCGGTTAAAATCGACTGACGATGAGAAAGTGGTTGCTGCCGGCCCTGTTGCTGCTGTCGTTCGGTGCGGGCGCACAGGACAAATCCTATGAAGGTATCAGTGTGATGTCGTACAACATCCGCAGCGATAACGGGCTGCGCAAGGATGGCACCAATTCCTGGGAATTCCGTTGGAAGGCCGCCATTGACGTGATCAACGACATCAAGCCCGATGTCATTGGTCTGCAGGAGTTGACGCCGCTCCAGATTCCCGCCTTGAAAGAGTTTTGCCGGAACTACAAGATGAAAGGCGTGGGCCGGGACGACGGCAAAAAGAAAGGCGAATTCGCATCGCTGATGTACAATACCGCTACCATCAGTCTGCTGAAATGGGGGACTTTCTGGCTGAGCGAAACCCCGGACAAACCGACGGTGGGATGGGATGCCAAATATCCCCGTACCGCCACCTGGGCCATTTTCAAATGCCGCAAGAGCGGCAGGAAATTCCTGATGCTCAACACACATCTTGACCACAAGGGGGTCAAGGCCCGGGAGGAAGGCCTGCGCCTGGTCTGCCAAAAAGCGGAGGAACTCAACAAGGACGGGCTTCCCGTCGTCGTGACCGGTGATTTCAACATCAAACCCGGCGACCCCGCTTTTGCCGGAATGGAAGGTTCCGGGCTGGAAGATGTGCGCGTAAAGGCCGATATCAAGGATCAGGTGGGGAGTTTCCACGGATGGGGCAAGGAGTCCAAAATCATCGACTATATTTTTGTCAAGGGATTTTCCGCCTTTCCGATGTTCCGTACCGTCACCCAAAAATATCCCGATGAAGCGGGAGAGCCCCATTTCGTATCCGATCATTTTCCCATTATTTCCTGTCTGATTTTCTAACATTGTACGGCCGGTATGTCTTTCGTTCATCTTCACGTTCACACCCAGTATTCCATCCTTGACGGCTTGAGTAATATCAAGAGCTTGTTTGCCCGTGCCCGCGAGTTGAAAATGCCCGCGCTGGCCATCACGGACCACGGCAATATGTACGGCGTGAAGGAGTTTCTCAAATACGCGGAGGACAAGTCCAACAAAAACGGGGACGATTACATCGTCAAGCCCATCGTCGGATGTGAGGTCTATGTCTCTCATTGGGACGATTTGTCGCTCAAGGATACCCAGCACAAGGGCTATTGGCACCTCATTCTGCTGGCCAAGAATTACAACGGCTACAAGAACCTGATGAAAATCGTCTCGACGGGCTTCATCGAGGGTTTTTACAACAAGCCCCGGGTGTCGCGCAAAGTGATTGAGCAGTACCACGAAGACTTGATTTGCTGTTCAGCCTGCATCCAGGGGGATGTGCCCCGGCATATCATCAACGGGGACTGGGACGGGGCCCGCGAGGCCGTCGAGTGGCACAAGCGCGTGTTCGGGGAGGACTATTATCTGGAGGTGCAACTGCATCGCACGGAGGTGGAGTTGGGGCCGATGGATGTCTATGAAAACCAACTCAAGGCCAACAAAGGAATCTTTGAACTGGCGAAGGAATATGGCATCAAAGTGGTGGCCACCAACGACGTGCACTTTATCCGCAAGGAGGACGGCCCTACCCACGACCGGCTGATCTGCCTGACGACCAATGCCTATGTGGATGATGAGAAGCGTCTGCGCTACACCCAGCAGGAATACCTCAAGAGCGAGGACGAGATGCGGGCGCTGTTCCCGGACCATCCCGAAGTGATAGACAATACGTTGGATGTGATGCGGAAAATCGAGTCGTTCAGCATCGACCGCGGACACGTCCTGCCCAGATTCGACCTGCCCGATGCGTTCCTGGCCCGGATCGACGAGTACCTGGAGAATTACAAGGACATCATTGACGCGGGGCGCTATGAGGTAACGGTCAACAAGAAAACCAAGGAGAAAACCCAGGTCTATCGCGGCGACGATTTCTGTAAGAGCGTCGCCTATCTCTGCCACCTGACGTATCAGGGCGCGCATCGGCGCTATGGCGATACCCTGACCGAAGAGCAGCAGGAGCGCATCCATTTCGAGTTGATGACCATTTCCCGTATGGGATTTCCCGATTATTTCCTCATCGTCCAGGACTATATCGCCGCTTCGCGCGAGCAGGGCTGGATGGTGGGCCCGGGCAGGGGGAGCGCCGCCGGTTCCGTGGTGGCCTATTGTCTGGGAATCACCAACCTGGATCCGATTAAGTACGACTTGCTGTTCGAGCGTTTCCTCAATCCCGAGCGCATCAGTATGCCCGATATCGACGTGGATTTCGAGAACTTGCAGGCCGCCCACGAATATGTGGAAAAGAAATACGGCGCCGACCACGTGTCCCGCGTGATTACCTTCGGCACGATGGCCGCCAAAAGCGCGCTCAAGGATATTGCCCGCATCAGCCACCTTTCCATCGACGAGTCCAACCGCCTCTCCAAGATGGTGCCGGACCGCCTGAGCAAGAAGGTGGAGGTAGAACTGCCTTTCAACCCCAAGTTGGACGAGTTGAAACCCGGTTTCAAGCAGATTGAGAAGGAAGTGGAAGAGGATGATCCCAACAACCCCGGGCAGAAGGTCAAGGTCAAAAAAACCTTCCAGAAGGGAATGGAGGATAAGGATGTCAAGATAACCCTGGCCAACTGCTATGAACTGGTTCCCGAATTCAAACAAGAACTGGCTGAGGGGGCGGATCTCAACAAGGAGGTGCTTAAATATGCCCTGGATATCGAGGGCAGTATCCGCCAGGTGGGGATGCACGCCTGTGCCACCATCATCGGTCCGGGCAACCTGACCGAATACATTCCCATTTGCCTGTCCAAGGATAAGGATACGGGACAGAATGTGTGGACCTCCCAGTTCGACGGCCATTACATTGAAGAGGTGGGTATGCTCAAGATGGACTTTCTGGGCCTGAACACCCTGTCCATCATCCACCGTTGTCTGGATTATATCAAGGCCCGTCACGGGGTGGATATCGATATCGAGGCCATCGACATCGCAGACAAAGCCACTTACGAACTGTACGGGCGCGGCGATACCACCAGCGTGTTCCAGTTTGAGTCGCCCGGTATGCGGGAATGGCTGCGCAAACTCCATCCGGACCGCTTCGAGGACCTGATTGCTATGAACGCCCTCTACCGGCCCGGCCCGATGGATTATATCCCCGATTTCGTCGCGCGCAAGCACGGCCAGCAGAAAATCGAGTATGATCTTCCGGAAATGGAAGAGTACCTGGCCGAGACCTACGGCGTGACCGTCTATCAGGAGCAGGTGATGCTTCTCTCCCGCAAATTGTCCAATTTTACCAAAGGCGAGGCCGACAAACTCCGCAAGGCGATGGGCAAGAAGAAGATCGAGGAGATGATGCAGCTCAAGAGCAAGTATATGGAGCAGGGGATGGCGAACGGGCATCCGGAAAAGGTGCTTGACAAGATCTGGAAGGACTGGGAGAAATTCGCCCAGTACGCTTTCAACAAGTCCCACGCCACCTGCTATGCCTGGGTGAGTTACCAGACGGCCTGGCTCAAGGCCCATTATCCCGCGGAGTTCTTTGCCGCGAACCTCTCGTGTGCGCTCAATATGGACGAAATCAAGAAGATTATGTCAGACTGCAAGGCGCACGGGGTGAAGGTGCTTTCGCCGGATGTGAACGAGAGCCGGATGCATTTCAGCGTCAATGCGGAAGGCAATGTGCGTTTCGGCTTCAAGGGTATCAAGACCTTCGGGGAGAATGTGGCGACGGCCATTATCGAGGAACGGGAGAAGGGCGGTCGTTTCGCCGGCCTGATGGATTTTGTGGAACGGAT
Source organism: uncultured Bacteroidales bacterium (assembly GCA_946408295.1). The sequence continues at coordinate 2,649 of CAMJRT010000058.1, read as the reverse complement.
GGGACGGACTTCCCTGGGCTTGAACCGCCGCACCATCGAGCAACTCTATTCCAGCGGTGCCTTTGACTCCTTCGACATCGACCGACGCGTGTTTGAAATCTTGCCGGCCGATGGCGGGGACATCCTGCTGGATTCCCTGTCGAAATATGCGGCGCTGATTAAGAATGACGGGGCTTCCGACATAGGGATGTCCTTGTTCGGCGATGTGGAGGAACTCAAGCCGCAGGCGCCGGCCATCCCGGAAGTGAAAGGGGAGATAGAAGTCTCGCGACGTGTGGAGTTGCTGCACAAAGAGAAGGAACTGGTGGGGATGTACCTGTCTTCCCATCCTTTGGATACCTATGATTTGGAACGGGAATATTTTGCACCGGACAGTCTGGAGGATATTCCGGAATGGATTGCTTCCTGTCACGAAAACAAGACTTCCCGTAAAGTGCGTTTTGCCGTGATGGTGACGGCGCGGGAGAACCGCACCTCCGCTTCCGGCCGTCCGTGGATGACCTATGAAGTGGAAGACAAGACGGGGGTCTATGCCGGTAAACTCTTCAGCAAAGATTTTGAAAAATTCCAACCCCAGATGACGGTGGGAAGTTTCCTGTATCTGGAGGGGATGATTGAGCAGCCCCGCCGTCCCGGTCCGGAGGAGTCCTACGATGACGTCAAGCACGAGTTCCGGGTCAAAGAGGTGTCCCTGCTGGGCAATCTGTGTGATACCCGGGTCAAGGAGTTCGTGCTGGAACTGGATGCGGCGAAGCTGAGTTCGGAGGAAATGGAGCGGGTCTATAAAGTCCTGCGCAAGCACAAAGGAAAGACGGCGGTGATTCTGGATCTGGTGGATTATGTCCGGAAATACCAGGTCCAACTCCGTGCCCGCAAAGCTTCCGTCGCTGTCAGCACCCAACTCGTCCGGGAACTGCGGGATATGGGTGTCAAGGCGACGCTGAAAGTCTGAGCGGGGCGGGTGGCTTGAAATTCTTTTCGTCCGTACTCCCTCAGCGCTCTCGCACGGGTCTGTCCCGTCCGTTCCTTTCACGCCCGAAGGAAAAGTTTTTCCGATCCGAAAAAGGCGTCGGAAAAATCTTTCCACTTCGGTCTCCCTCAACGCTCTCGCGTGCTCGGGCCCGTTGCTCCCGAAAGGGCGCTCACTCCGTGAAACAACATCCGTTCGCACTTCCTTTCGGGAGCATTTTGGCCCTCGCGCGCCGCTTTCCCGTCTCTTTCGGCGCCGCTTTCCGTCCTGCCCGGCCCTTTTCCCCGTCTTTCTCGGCTCTTTTCCTCCGTCTTTCTCGGCATTCTTCCCCGTCATGCCCGGCCACGACCGGGCATCTCTTTCGGCTCCGCCCTTGCTTATAGCCCATCCCTCGCGAGGCCTTCACGCGGAGGCAAAAAGTTTTTAGAACCCGAAAAAAGGGATTCTGAAATTCTTTTCACCTCCGCTCCCTCAACGCCCTCGCACCGGAGGGTGTGCCCGGTCTACATCGAAGTATTGCAGCGTGCGCAGCATTTCGAAAATCAGGTCTATATAGGCGCTGGAGTTTGTGGAGGTATGGGATTCTGCGTGAATCAACCTTTCAAGCATCCGAGAGGGACAACATAGACGCCGTCCTTTCTTCGGTACGCATACGGACCGACTCCCGTCAATACCATTAGGAATGAGGGTTCCTTCATCTTTGTCGTGTCAATCTTTTGTGCGAGCGTTTTCAGGTTGGCCGCCCCTTCTTCGATAAGGGTACTACCTCCCAACTTTATCTCAATCAGTCCATACATTCCATTTCTCCTGTGCAGGACGGCATCGCATTCGAGTCCGTTTTTGTCCCTGTAGTGATATAAATTCCCATCCAGGGCGTCAGCAAAAATTCGGAGATCCCGGACGGCCATCGTTTCAAAAAAGAGCCCGAAAGAGTGGGTGTCGTTCAAGAAGTCGGCGGGACCGATACCCAATGCGGCCGTCCCTATCGACGGGTCTGTAAAGAATCGGGTGTCGCTCGTCCTAACCGCCGTTTTGCTTCGTAGGTTCGGATTCCATGCCCTCATATCTTCAATGACAAAAATCTTCTTTAGAGCTTTGATGTACGATGCTACGGTGTCTTCGTTCAATGAGGAATTGTCATTGGCTCTCATATCTTCGCAGATGACACGAAGGTTTACGGATGTTCCTTGATGTCTTGCATAGGCTCTCATCAAGAGTTTTACGCGTTCCGGATCTCGTGCTAATCCATCTGCTCGCTGAATGTCGTAATGGATTACCGCATCGTAATAGTCTAACGCCTGATCCAAGGCGATGTCGCCCTCCATAAGCGAGGCTTTGGGCCAACCTCCGCGGCAAGTTAAATAGGCCAGCCTCTCAATGTCAATTTTGTTTTCAGAAAAAATCTCTGTAGGGGCGTCAAATAAAGCACCTAAACTGATTTCTCCCGACGAATCTCCGGATTCGAATAAACTCATCGGCCGCATTAACAGTCTGGAAATGCGCCCGGTGCCGGAATGGACAATCTGACTTTCGTCTGCGGGTACCGACGAGCCTGTCAGAATGAACTGACCGCATTCGTTTCTGTTGTCTACCTCTGACCGTATGCTGTCCCAAAGAGCCGGAATGGTCTGCCACTCGTCTATCAGGCGCGGAGTTGCACCTTCCAGCAGTAGGGACGG
>CAMJRT010000057.1 GCA_946408295.1 uncultured Bacteroidales bacterium | reverse complement strand
AAATCCAAAGTTTCACGCCGCCTTTCCGGCTGTCCATAAATGCGCCAATCCCCGCCGGGTCCACCAAGAGGAGTTCGGCCTGGCCGGCCCAGGAGAAACGCAGGGAACGCTCCCCATCCTTGAAACGATTTGCGTCCAAAGACACGGTCCCCCTGCCTCGGATTTTCAGTTGCTGCGGGACAGTCTCAAAATCGTAGGCGTACAGCGGACTAATTGCTACTGCAAAGCCCAAAAGGAATGTAAACAGACGATTCACGAGAGGGCCTCCTTATTGAAGGTTCTTTCTTCGGATAAGGGCTTCCAGAAAATAATAATCTGCGTAGTTGAGCGGCACGTCGATATTGCTGCCGTGAGGAACGCTGCCCACGGAGTGCATCAAAATGAAGCCGCCGTTGGAGCCCGGGGTTGCGCGATAGGAAGGAGACGAAAGGGATTGAACCATCCCGTCCGCTTTTTCCCGATACATTGCCTCCCCGGTCAGGGAATACAGTTGATATAGCGCGCTGGCCATGATGGCGGCCGAGGATGCGTCCCGCCAGGTATTCGGAATGTCCGGACAGTCATAGTCCCAATAGGGAACCAAGTCCTCCGGAAGGCGTGAGAAGATATAGTCGGCCACATTCCGGGCCTGGGCAAGGTAGCGCTCATATCCGGTGTAGGCATAGGCGCTGGTGTACCCATAGAGGGCCCAGGCCTGTCCTCTGGCCCAAGCGCTTTCGTCGGCATAGCCCTGCGCCGTGCAACGCCCCCGCACCGCTCCGGTTTCCGGATCATAATCCACCACATGATAGCAGCTGTAGTCCGGACGGAAATGGTTTTGAAGGGTCTTGTCAGCATGCGAGACCGCTATATGAAAATAGGTAGAGTCTCCGCTGATCCGCGTTGCGTTGAAAAGCAATTCCAGGTTCATCATATTGTCGATGATGACGGGACATTTCCATCCGCGGAGGGCCTGCCAGTCGCGGTCCACGCTCCAACTTTGCAGCACGCCGGCCGCAGGACGGAAGCGGGTGCTCAGGGATTTGGCCGTCTGGACGATGACGTCTTTGTAGGCTTCTTTCCCCGTCAGGCGCAGGCCGTTTCCGTAACTGTCATAAACCATGAAACCCACGTCGTGGTGCCAGGTGAGGTACTGGATGGAGTCCAATTTCTCCGTGTGCCGGGTGGCGTGTTCCGCCCAGAACGGATCGCCGGTGAGCTCGTACATATACCACAAGTTCCCCGCAAAGAAGCCGCTCACCCAGTCGTCGATCGGGACGAACTTCACTTTCCCGTCCTTGAAGGTAGAGGGAATCCGCAAAGTGTCGCCCGCCTCGCTCACTTCCAAAAGCGAGGCCAACTGCCCCTTGGCATTCTCCACATTCTCTTCCACCAACGCGTCCTTAGGACCGCAGGCGACCAAGGAAATGACCGTGAGCAGGAATAGGATTCTACAGGCTTTCATACGACAGACTCAAAATCTAGCGCTGGGCGCCATAGGCAGTGGTACTTAATTGGAAATTGGGCTTGGCCGCCGACAAATCCAGGCTGACAAACTGATTGGAAACGGCCTCATCGCCATAGAACGATGTTGCGCCCATAAAAAACTTAACACCACCCCTAACGCCCTTTGAATCTTCCACATAGCCCGTTGAATAATTTTCAACAATGGAATAACTGGCAGAATCGATAGCATCAATATCGAAATACACACGAGTCCCATCAGCAGTCAAGTAGAAATAGTTGTGGGTTGCCGTGAATGTATCCGCCGACTTTGTATGTAAGGCATCGTAGGACGAATCCTGGTGCGAGAAATTAATGAAGGAATTAAAAGTCATACTAAATTCCCCCAAATCGGTAGTTGAAACACCCTGACAAATAGCAGACGCGCCGACGCCATCATTCCACCGGCAAAATACGGAGTTGAATAACTTGAGCGTACCGATGGAACGGGAACCCGTACCCAAATTGTTAATGAGACCTTGACGGACAAGCAAGTCAGAATTGGTGACTGCAAACTTATCAACGCTCGCTCCGTCGGCTATGGTAGCAAGAGTCTTCCAGCTGCCTGTTTTGACAAAGCAGTCATCAATGATGATGTTTACATCCGTATTGGTAATGTTGAACATATCATTCCCTGTATGGTTCACGGTGAGACCTTTCAATAGGATCGAAGCGGAATCACCCGCCGTAAACTGCTTGCCATTGTTGGTAGCGAGGGTGGCACCCCGGCTCCCCACGACTCCTTCCGAGACGGTGTCGCCCATCACAATCACGCTTCCGGAAATGTTGGCGCTCATCGTGGCAGTCACCCCGTCTGCGACGAAATAAACGCCGGCCGCCGAAATATTCTGGTTCGACGTGATGCGGGTCGCCGTCAGTCCGGAAAAAGCCGTCATATTCTTGTTATAGCCCACTCCGTCAATGACAATATCCTTTCCGGATTGCCACATATCATAATAAGAGGAGTAACTCACGATGGAACATACATCGCCCATGGCCATCACCCGGCCCATGGCAGGCGTATAATCTTGGGTGGTGGAGAGGAACTTCGGAAATCCGGTCCAGTCGGTTTTTGCCTTGATTTCGGCGAGGGTCAGATTCTTTGCGGCGGAATAGTCGGCCGAATTGGACCATAGGATGAGGGTAAAACCGCCCGCAAAGGTGTAATTGGGAGCGAGAGGAAGATACCAAGTATCGTGGCTCTTATTGATAACCGCAGACACGGCGGCATATCTCAAATTTGTATAAGTATTGGGTGCGTACTCCAAATTGCCCAGGTCTGCATTGATTTTGTAGGGAATCTGGCCGGCGCCGCTGTTCGGGAAGAAGGAGACAGCGTAGTAATCATCGGAGCAATTAAGAGAAAGGTAGGCCAGCGTATTGTTGAAAGTAACAGCGGTCTCACCTACGTCACATCTGGCAATCAGGTGCGCATCCTGGGCATCATGGCTCGTGCTGGTCTCTCCGAACTGACGGGTGACCACACGACCGCCCGTCGTCATGGAATACACGTGTGGATCGGCGCCAGTGACAAAGAAGCAGTAATATCTTTCCGGCGTGTACACATTGACATGGAAGCGAAGCGTCTTCCCGTCACTGGCAATCATATCCTCGGTAATGGCAATCCACTCGGCCACCACGTGGGAATTTCTGGTGTCAGTCAGTTGCCTTGTCGTTGTGTTATATGAGAAATACTCATATACTTCAGGATACTGCTTAGAATCTACACTCAAATTACCGATAGCGCTAACTGATACGGTTATCGCACCGTTCGAAACCAAAATGTTGTCTCCGGCGCGCCAGGTCTGGCGGCCGTCGGCGGCGAGGGTCGTCTTGGGCGTTTCAATGCTGGCCGTGAAGGTAACGGATCCGGAGACGGGTTCATCGGCAACCGCGTCATCGTCCTGAGGCTCGACGGCCACGGGAACGTTGCTTTCCTGAGATGCGTCAGCGGGAGCGACGTTCTCTTTCTGACAGGCCGCAAAAGCGAACAAGAAGACCGCGGCGGCGAATAGGGTATGAATCTTTTTCATAGCTGATACTCCATTAAATTTTGTACTGGGAAAGACTGGTTACTCCTGTTTGAAGACCATGGAATCGTAGTCGAACGAGTCGACGTTATAGTCTTGCAATCCATAAGAACTCGCAAGGATGGTCACGCCGTAGTCCAATACGGACTCGGAGCAACTGGGTGAAATGTAGGCTTTTTTCAACATAGCAACATATCATTAAATAGTTTTACACTTTTTAATCAATCGCAAAGGTATTGCTTTGCAATGAGGCTAATTTGGACAATCGTGCAAATATTTTACACTTTCGTCCAATAAAGACAAGGGGGCGAATTTTTGAGCAAAGACCTTTGATTTTTAGTCAAAAGGCACTATATTAGTGGGCGTGAAACGGTTTTACGTCATATTTTGCCTGTTTTCGCTCGCTCTTGGGCCGCATCTGTACGCCAAGCCGTACTTTCGGCATTTTGGCGCGCAGGAGGGGCTTTTGAGCCCCAACGTACTGTCCGTCTGCCAGGATTCGCTGGGGCGCATCTGGTTCGGAACGGAAAACGGAGCGTGCTACTACGACGGGGATATGCACATCGTGCAGGGCGTGGGCGAAGTGTCCCGGCTTTTGTGCGACGCGAAGGGCGTCGTATGGTACCTGTCGGAGGGAAGCCTCTACCGCTGCTTGGCGTCGCAGACAGAGCCGCAAGCGGTACTGCCAGGCGAGGCCGACGCTTTCTGCCTGGCAAATGGCGTTCTGCACGTAGCCAGCGGCTATCAAGATTTGTACTGGAATGTGGAAACCCAGTCCTTGTCCCCGCATCGCCAACTTCCTTTTGACAACGTGCGCGGCATATGCGTGGATACGCGCGGGAATACCTGGATTACCTGCCCGCAGGGATTAGTGTTCTGCCCCCCCCTACAGAACAAGCATTATTCCATCATCAGCACGATAGGCGATTTAGGCACTCTCTTTGAGGCTTCCGACGGCAGGATATGGGTCGGTAGTCTTCGCAGCGGAGCCCTTTGTGTGCAAAACGATGGCTCCATCATCCGATACACGGTGGACACCCACGGCGACAAAGGCTTCCCCAGCGACAACATCCGCTCTTTCGCAGAGTCTTCTTCAGGAATTATCTGGATGGGAACCTTCCGAGGGTTGTGCCGGTTCGAGCCGTCCAGCGGACAGTTCTCCGTCTTTCGACGGGAAGAAAGGGAAGGCGGACTGAACAGTTCCTCCATCCACAGCCTTTTGAAGGACCGGGACAACTTGCTTTGGGCCGGCACCTATTATGGCGGCGTCCATTTCTTCGACACCCGACCGGGCGCCATGTCGTTCTATCCCGAGTCTCCGGACGAGGGTCTCTCGCATTCCGTAGTGGGCCATCTGGCCAAGGCCGGGAAGAATGGCGTATGGATTTGCACGGAAGGCGGCGGACTGAACCGGCTGGAAGGAGAACGAATCGTCCGTTTCGACGCGCAGCCTTTTACCAATGTCAAATGGGTGGACATTTGTCCGGAACGAAATTGCATGTGGATAGCAACCCAACCTACCGGGCTCTATCGAATGGATTTGGGACGAAAGCAGTTCTACAAAGTCACGCCCACCTCGGCTTCCAGCCCCCTGTCCGTCGTCAATATGGTCTTGCACCACGGGAAGGAACTCTTTCTCTCAACCGAGGACGGGGTGTATGTCCATTCCCTGGAGCATCATACCGACTCCCTGCTCTACCCCCAGACCGGAGGCGCCCGATATGTTCACGAAATGATTGTCGGGAACGAACTCTGGCTGGCTTCGTCCGAGATAGTCGTATTCGATCTGGAAACGAAACAACTGCGCGCCCAATATCCTGTTTGGGACGGAGAGACATCCGCAAGACCGATGCGACTGCTGGCTACAAGGGAGGGCCGCATCTACGCGTCCACGTTCGGGCACGGGCTGTACCGGTTGCAGGACGGTCGTTTTGTCCCTTTCGTCGACCGGGATGTCCAGTTGAACGCCAATGGCTACCAGTTGGTGGAAGCGCAGGACGGACAATTGCTTGTCTCTGGTGAAAAAGGAATCCAACTGTTGGACAGACACGGAGGACATATCCGCTCCTGGCTGCCGGGACAAGACCTGCCGCTGGAATCCTTGGTTCGGGACAGCGGCCTGTTGTTGACGGCGGACGGAACCGTTTATGCCGGCGGGACCAACGGATTGGTATCGTTCCGCCTCTCCCCGGAATCCGGGAAGGACGTTGAAGACATCTATTTCTCGGAATTGTTCGTTGACGGAACTCCGATGTCCTTCCCCTCCGCCGACAAACTTGTTTTGACGGGAAAACAAAACCAGATTGTCCTGGGATTTTCCTCACGCCATTACGTCACGGAACTGAACTGGGCCAACTATCAGTATCGCGTAAAAGGGCTTGACAACGATTGGAAAGACTTAAGCGGACGTCACTTGCAAGTAGAACAAGTTCTGCCGGGCAGCTACTTTTTTGAGCTTCGTCGGCGTAGCAGGCCCGAAGTGATGTGTTCACTCCAGATTGTTATCAAGGCCCCGTGGTACAACTCAACGGCCGCCTTTATCTTATACGCGCTGCTCCTTCTCTTTATCCTCTGGATGATATTCCGCAACATCCACCTGCACCGCGAATCCAAAAGAATCCAGGAACTGAACGAGACCAAACTTCGATTTTTCACGACGGTGAGCCACGAACTGCGAAGTCCGCTCACCCTCATCATCGCCCAGATAGAATCCATCTTCCGCACATTCCATCTTCCGCCCCAAGTGACCCACAAGATGGACAAGGTGATGTCGCAGGCCGAACAAATGAACCAATTGGTCACAGAACTGATTGATTTCCGCAAGTTCGAGCAAGGACTTATTACACTGCATCTCTCTCCCACCTATGTCAATATGTTCGTCGGAGATATCCTGGAAAAATTTCGGGAGATTGCTTCCGGGAAAGACATCGCGTTGGAGATGATGCCCGACCCCGCGAATCCGCAGGTCTATCTGGACAGTTTCCATATGCAGAAGGTCTTGATGAACCTGATTTTCAATGCGGTCAAGTACACGCCGGCGGGCGGAAAAATCCAACTGGCCGTGGATTCGTCCGAGGAACAGGTACGCATTCACGTACGCGACACAGGCATCGGCATCGCCCCCGAGGAGCAAGAAAAAGTGTTCGAGCGTTTTTACCAGAGCGAACAGCCCGACACGGTGACGCAAGGCATACCCGGGTCCGGAATCGGACTGGCGCTGGCCAAGGACATCGCCCGGAAACACCACGGCGACATCAGCGTGCAAAGCGAGCCGGGCAAAGGGTCGGACTTCACGCTCACGCTGCCCAAGGGAACGGTGGCGTTTGCCGAAGACAAGCAGATTGTCATCGCCCCGGAGCCGCATCCCGTCGAGGACTTCGGCGACGAGCGCCCCATTGCCGTAGTGGCCGAGGACAACTCCCAGATGAGGGATATTCTCCGGGAATTGTTCGAAGTCCAGTATCGCGTCTTGTGCGCTACGGACGGGGAAGAAGCCCTGGAACTGGCGAAACAGGCCCGACCCGACCTGGTGGTGAGCGATGTGATGATGCCCCGGATGAACGGAATCGACCTCTGCGCGGCCATCAAGAATGCAGA
>CAMJRT010000056.1 GCA_946408295.1 uncultured Bacteroidales bacterium | reverse complement strand
CCGCGGGACAAGCCAGTTTCCCATCGACTGGCGACTCACCGACAACGGGGACGGATCGAAGACGATTTGGGTCGGAGAAGTGGAACGCCGTCACCGGATGAGTTGGGCCGTAGGTATGACCCTCTATCCCGACAAGTCCTACATCGAAGTGACGGGCCGTTTCTTCAACGACAGCCCCGACCGCAACTCGATGCTGCATTGGAATAACGTCGCTACCCACTCCAATGAGAACTATCAGATTGTCTTCCCGGAGTCCACGGAATACGGTATGTTCCACCACAAACTCAGTTTTATCAACTGGCCCGTTCCCCAGACGCCTTACAAAGGCAATCCGGACTTCATCGGCCGCGACATCAGTTATTGGAGAAACCTGCCGTCCCTGATGGGAGACTCCGTCTTCATTTATGACCTTCAGGACGATTTCGTCGGAGGTTATGACTACGGCAAGGATGCGGGAACAATGCTGGCGGGCAACCACAACATCAACAAAGGCGGTAAATTCTGGACCTGGGGCCCGAAGAATTACGGCCACAGTTGGGATTGCGAGGTGCTGACCGACAGCGACGGTCCCTATGTGGAACTGATGACCTCCGCCTATTCCGACAACCAGCCCGACTACTGCTGGATCAATCCGTATGAGACGAAGGAGTTTACGGCGTACTGGTACGGTATCCGCAATCTCCGTCACGTGAACCGGGGCAATGAGAAGGCGACCGTCAATATGGATATCGACCCCTCCGGGGCCGTTCACGTGGCTGCCAACGTCACGCAAATCCGCAAAGGCGCCCGTGTGGAAGTAACGCTCGGCGAGCAGGTGCTGTACTCACGTTCCGCCCTGATGGCTCCCGACAAGCCTTTTGCCGATGATTTCAAACTGTCCGCCGACCAGGTGAAGGAGCCCACGGCCCTGACCCTGCATCTGTATGCCGCCGACGGAGAGGAACTGATTCAGTATCATCCTTACAAGCACGACCTCTCCAAGCCGCTTCCCGAAGACCTTCAGCCGGTCAATCCCGATCCCAAGAGCGTGAAGAATACGGAAGAGTGCTACTACATCGGTATGCGCAACCTCCAGTTCCATCAGGCCCACGTCGATCCGACCGACTATTTCCTGGAAGTCCTGCGCCGCGATCCCGGTGACGTGCGTTCCAATACGCAGATGGGTATCCTTTACCGCAAGGCAGGGGAGTACGGCAAGGCGAAGGATTGCCTGCGCAAGGCCGTCGCCCGCCAGACTGCCCATTACACCCGTCCTTCCGACGGTGAGGCTATGTACAATGTCGGTCTCATCCTCAAGGACGAATGCCGCTGGCACGACGCCGTCGATACCCTGTATCGGGCGGCTTGGGACTATGCCTACGCATCTCCTTCCTATTTCCAGTTGGCACAGATTTCCAGCATCCTCGGCAATGACGTCCAGGCTCTCCAGGAAGCGACGATGGCCGTCCGTTACAACGGAATGAACGTCGATGCGATGAATCTCCGTACCAGCCTCCTGCGCAAGGCCGGCGACAAGGCGGCCGCCAAGGCCCAGGCCGGGGACGTGCTCGCCCTTGATCCGCTCAACTATTATGCGATGCGCGAATTGTCCCTGCTCGGCGCCCGCCCGGCTTCCGATCTGCGGAAACTGCTTCGCGGCGAGAGCGAGAGTTATCTCGAACTGGCCCTTTACTATCTGGCCAACGGCTTCCGTGCCGATGCCAAGGCCGTCCTGAACGAGGCCGCTTCTCTCAAGGCGCATCCGACCGTCAGTTATTGGCTGGGCTGGATGGCCGACGGCGAAGGGGACCGCAATGCCGCGGAACGTTGCTTCCGTCAGGCTGCTTCCCTCTCCTCCGACTATGTCTTCCCGTTCCGTCTGGAAACGGCCCGCGTGCTGGAAAAAGCCCTCGAATATATGCCGGATAGCGCCATCACCTGGTACTATCTCGGCGACCTCTGGTATCAGAAACAGCCGGAGCGTTCCCTGAAATGCTGGGAAGAAGCCGTGCGTCTGCAGCCGGAGTTCGCGATGGCCTGGCGCAATCTCGGATGGTACTGGCGCTTCCGCAACGAAGGCAAACAGAAAGACGCTTCCGACTATGACCGTGCCATCGATTGCTATCGTCACGCCATCAGCGCGGACAAGGATGGCAACGCCCTCTTCCTCGCCGAGTGCGACGAAATTATGGAACTCGTCAACGCTCCGCTCATCGAGCGTTACAACCTCTTTGCCGGCCGCGAAGAGCTCTATCAGAAGCGGTACGACTCCGAGACGCGGGCCATCCGCCAGCGCATTCTTCACGGGGAATACGAGGACGTTCTCGAACCCCTCCTGACCCGTTTCTACTCCCGTCGCGAGCATATCGAAGACCTCCACGATATCTATGTGGACGCCTGCCTGCTCTCCACTTTCAAAGCGTGGAAGGACGGAGATGACGAGAAGGCGCTCAAGTTCGCCCTTCTTTCCCAGGAATATCCGAAGAATCACGGCTATGCCCATTTGGAGTATTATGCCCGTGATGCGCAGGTCTGGTATAATATCGGTCTTGCGTATGAGAAACTGGGGCGTCAGGATGAAGCGGACCAATACTATCGCAAGGCTTCCGAAGTGGAAGTACATCCGGCTGATGCCATCTACAATTACGAAAAAGGATTGGCGATGCGCAAACTCGACCGCAAGGCGTCCGTCAAGAAGATGTACAAAGCAATCGTCCGTCAGGGAAAGGATTCCGTCACGGATTATGTCCAGCGTTTCTGGGAAAGTTTCGACAGAGGCCCTTACGAACAAGATATCAACGCCCGTGCCTGGTACACCCAGGGAGTCGGACAACTGGCGCTGGGCCACAAATGGTTTGCCCGCCGTTGTTTCCGCAAGGCCCTGAAAAACCGCAACGACGACCTCTGGGCAAATTATTATCTCGGCAATATCCAATAAGCGGAATTTGTGTAACTTAGCCGGATGAAAAAGTTATTTCTCACATCCTTGGTGCTGCTTCTGTCCCTCTTCGCGGGCAGAAGCGGCTCCCTGACGTTCACGACGTATCAGCGGGCCGGAAGCAGTCTGTCCAACAACGCCGTCAGGAAGTTGTACGAGGACTCGCGGGGCTTCATCTGGGTAGGTACGCACAAAGGCCTCAACCGCTATGACGGCAGCCGTTTTAAAGTCTATGACCGTACGGATTTCGGTATCGAATCGGATTTTATCAATGTCATCCGGGAAGATTTGGACGGAAACCTCTGGATCGGGACGGATAACGGCGTCGTCATTTACCGTTATTCCACGGACAGTTTTGTCCGGCTCCGGGATTTCCTGAAAGGAGGGGGAACCGTCTCCTGTCCCGACGATCGTATTTTTGCCATCGAACGGAATTCCCGCGGGGTAATGTGGATTTCCAGCCGGGACGGCGGACTCTATTCCTGGAATCCGCAGACCGGACGTCTGGAGCATCATCCGCTCTCTGACGGCGACACGCCGCTGACCAATATTTTCCGTATCGCCGTCGGTTCGGACGACGAACTTTTCCTGGCCGTCTATTGTGACGATATTTTCAGGACGGACGCCAGGGCGGACAGCCTCTCGATGCTGGGGGCCGGAACTCATCCGTCCTGGTTTGCAGGGGATGACATCGAGGGGCTGGTTTTCGCTCCCGACGGCAAACTGTATGTCGCAGGCAACCGTACGGGTCTGAGTGAAATCGACCTTGTTTCTTCCCGGGTGCGCACGCTCTGGAAGCAGCCTCACAATCACCGCTCCATCGCTCTGACGATGGACCGCAGCGGCACCCTGTTGCTGTCCACGACCTGCGGTTTTGTCCGCTGCAACCCCCGGAGCGGAGCCGTGGAATGGCAGCGCTGCGAGACGGAAGACCGCTTCGGACTCTCCGACGATTATGTGACGGATATCCTTCCGGACCGCAACGGAGGTCTGTGGGTGGGGACCCTGCACGGCGGTGTCTGCCGTCACGGGGCTTATCAGGATAATTTTGTCAAATATGCCCGGACGGCCGGGGGCTGGAGTCTCAAGGGCTGTATCGTGACCGGCTTTGCCGAGGATTCCCGGGGACGTCTCTGGGTGTCCACCCTGCGGGACGGTCTGTTGCTGCTGGACGGAGCCCGTCTGGAACGGTATGTCGGCGCACACATCCCTTCCGACTTGACGGCCATCTGTCAGGACGGTTCCTCCCTCTGGCTGGGCACCCGCAAAGGAGTGCTTCGTCTGGATTGCGCCAGTGGAAGCGTCCGTTCCTATCCAGACCGATCGGCCGGGGAAGAAAAGGACCGGCGCGTCGTTTCTTTCTTCCGTTCTTCCGCCGGCCGGACATTCGTCTGTTATTCCGTCGGCGTCCAGGTCTATGACCCTCTTTCCGATTCCTTCGGAAAAGTTCCCGGTATGGAAACCCTTACCGTCGAGAGTATGAGCGAAGACGGACAAGGTTGTCTGTGGATTGCCACCTACTCGGACGGTGTCTATGTCTATCACCAGTCTTCCGGACGAATGATAGCCCATTATCGTACGCAGGACGGCAGCGCCATTCCCGATATGGTGTCTTCCGTGATGACGGATGCCGCCGGTTCCGTGTGGATCATCGGTTTCTCTTCCGGCTTCTTCCGCTATGAACGGGAACACAACTCTTTCTATCCTTACAATGTCCGAAACTGTGCTCCGCTGCAGACGGACATCTATTGGAGCGCTTTGGAAGACAAGGGCTTCCTGTGGCTCTCCTCCGATTCCGGTTTGGTGCAGATGGATACCGCGAACGGCGGCGTGCGCGTCTTTACCACGGCGGACGGTTTGCTGCAGAATGAATTCTGCAAATCGGCCTTGAAACGCCGTGACGGGTCGTTGGTCTTCGGTTGTCCCGACGGATTCGTTTCATTCTATCCGGACCGCCTGCTGAAAGTTTCCCGCCGGCCGCGCGTTTTCATCACGGATATGCGCGTCAACGGCGAGACGGTCCATCCCTCCGACCCGAAGTCGCCCGTCAAGTCCAATCCCGACATTATGGACCGAATCCGCCTGGACTGGCGGACCAATACCTTCGGCTTCTCGTTCGCCGACCCCAGCTCTCCCTATCCCGCCGCTTCCCGTATCGTCTGCCGTCTGGAAGGACTTGAAGAGGATTTCCACGAACTATCCGCCCAAAACAGCCGTTCCTGGTATAATGTGGAGCCCGGAACTTATACCCTTCAGGTCCGCCATATGGATGTGTTCGGGGATATGGCGGCCGCCCGTCCCGACCTGGTCGTCACGGTAGCTCCGCCTTTCTTCTCGTCTTTGCCCGGCCGCAGCCTGATTGTGCTGTTGGCCCTGCTGGTCCTCGGTCTTACCGTCCGTGCGGTGGACCATAACCGCATCCGCAAGCAGCGGGCGGAAATGGAGGCCTTCAAGCGCGAGAAAGACCGTCAACTCTTCAAGGAGAAAATGGCCTTCTTCACCCACGTCATCCACGAAATCAAGACGCCCCTTACGCTGATTCAGTCTCCGCTGAAAAAACTGATGGAGTCCGAGAATTTGGGCAGCGTCCGGGATGATTTGGTCATCATCGGCAATTCCGCCGACTATATGGACCGGCTTGTTAAAGAACTCCTCGATTTCATCCGCCTGGAGGAACACGGCTATCAACTTCATCCGGTCCGGCTGGATGCCGTCGAACTCATCGGGTTTATCTACAGCAATTTCCTGGACCTTGTCCGGGAACGGAACATCCGTCTCGAATTTGTTCATTCCGACGCTTCCCTGCCCGTTGAAGCGGACAAGCCCGCCTTGACGAAAATTCTGAGCAATCTGCTTCACAATGCCGTCAAATATGCCGCCGGATATATCCGCATCGAGGCTTTCCGCGATGATGCCGGCCATCTGGTCGTCACCGTGAGCAACGACGGTCCCGCCATCGCGGCGGAGCTCCGGGAAAGGATATTCGAACCTTTCGTGCACTATGGAGACGACGAACTTACCTATTCCCGCAGTTTCGGCATCGGTCTGCCCTTCGCCCGTTCGCTGGCGAAGCGACAAGGCGGTTCCCTGACCCTCGACGACA
This sequence comes from uncultured Bacteroidales bacterium, assembly GCA_946408295.1. The sequence goes on along the minus strand of CAMJRT010000056.1, from coordinate 1,107 downwards.
CGACGGAGGAAACTTGTTTCCGTCTGCTCCTGCCCGGTTGCGGGATGCCTGCGTCCCTTCCTCCCGTCGAGGAGCCTTCCGCCCCGAAAGAGGTGTTGCCCGACAGCCCTATGATATTGCTGGTGGAGGACAATGTGTCGCTGTTGTCTTATCTCAAGGCCAAATTTACCGAAGAGGCTTATCTGGTTCTGGCCGCTTCTTCGGTCGAGCAGGCTTTGACGATGCTCTCCGATTACAAGGTGGATATGGTGGTCGCCGACATCGCCCTCAATGGTATGAACGGTATCGAGTTGTGCAAGAAGATTTCGTCCGACTTCGACCTTTCGCATATTCCCGTCATCGTCCTCTCCGCCATCAGTTCCGTGGAGACGAAGATTCTCTGTATGGAAAACGGTGCCAGTCTCTATATTGAAAAACCGTTCAGTATGGAATACCTCCTGGCCTGCGTCAAAGGTATTCTCGACAAGCGTACCCAACTTCGCGACGCTTTCCAGGCTTCCGCACAGGACGTGGATATGAGCCGTTTCAGCCTGCCGGACAGGGACCGCGAGTTCCTGGCCCGACTCGACCGGGTTATTCTCGACAACCTGACGGATTCCGAATTCCAGAGCAAGAATCTGGAAGAGTTGCTGCTGATGAGCCACAGTACGCTCAACCGCAAGGTACGGGGACTGCTCGACACCACGCCCAACGATTATATCCGCACCAAACGCCTCGCCGTGGCGGCCCATATGCTCACTTCCTCCAATGCGAGGGTGAACGAGGTCTGTTATGCGGTGGGATTCAATTCGCCTTCATATTTTACCCGCTGTTTCAAGGCGGCCTACGGTATGTTGCCGCAGGATTACGCCCGGACAGAAAGAAAAACCAACAACAAATGATGATCAAAGTGAAACAATGCTCGATTTGGCTCCTGCCGCTCCTGCTGGCCGCCTGCCAGCGTGAAGCGGAGCCCGCTCTCCGTTCCGAAGGGGCGGAGGACGTGAAACTGTCGGTCAGTACGGATGTTTCCGACACCAAGACCTGGCTCGACAGCGGAGTGGAGGGTACGACTTTCCCCGTCTATTGGTCGGACGGTGACAAGATTTGTGTCAATGGAAAGAATTC
>CAMJRT010000055.1 GCA_946408295.1 uncultured Bacteroidales bacterium | reverse complement strand
GAAACTGTAGTTGACGGTGCGGTTCAGGGTGTTGACCCGGAGCGTCCAGGTTCCGGTCTTGTCGATGACAAATTTAATGTCTTCATCATCATTATACACCATATGTTCCCGGTCTTCCCGGTCGGCCGCCGTGAATGCGGGCGTCCATGAACCCGCGTTGCGCAAGAGTTTGAATTCTCCCGTGACCAGTCTCCCGGACAGAACATATTGGTTGTCGGACAGAAGCTGGAAGGTTTGTTCTGTTCCCGGCCAATTCCAACTGTTGCCGGTAGCGGGACCGACGATGTAGAGGGATTGGTTGCCGCCCGGGCCACCGAGGGTAAAGCGTATGTTCATGCTGTTGACATCCAGCAGGATGTCATATTGGCCGGTCTTGTCGATGTAGAATTTATAGTCCTTGTCGTAATTATAACTCTTGTCCAGGTCGGCGGTGGTGTTTCCCTTAACCGAATAGTTGTCCGAGACGGCGACATAACAATTGCCGAAATTGCCGCTCTGGTCATCGATGTCGAAATAGAGCGTGCCATAAGGGAATTTGATTTGTCCGTTGTCCAAATCGGCACGGATGCTGTACTTTCCGTTCCCTTCGTATTTCAATTTTCCCGCTTTGCCCAGCGCCCAACCACCGGCTGTGGCTTCTCCTATCATATAGATGGCAGGAGCGATTTCTATCTCGACGGGGTCGGAGGTGACAGGGGCGATGTCGGAATGATAGACACGGGCTTTGATGCGGGCCTGGATTGTGCAGGGCTTGCCAATGATGGGGCGGGCGGCATCCGGAATGGATAAGTCGTCAGCCCATTTTTCCAAAATGGCATAGAGCGAGATGGCCCCGCCTTTCGAGTCTTCTACGGACGATATGAAGGAAAAATACCGGTAGGATGTTTTTCCAATCTCGTAGATGAACGGGTGCTGAAAATCATCCCCTTTGGCGCACATTTCAAAAGTATAGCTGATGCCGGCCCCGCTTTGCTGATTGGATCCGGGCGTCCAAGTGAAACTCAAGGCTTCGGCTGTTTTCAGGGACGGGTCGAGCGTGATGACTTTGGCGGAAGGAGTGAGTACAACCTGACTGTCCCCATTCGTTCCTTCGTTTCCATGTTTTGTGCACGCGAGCGCGCACATAGCGAGCCCGACAATAGCAATAAGAGATTTTTTCATATCAATAACCGGTATTTTGGGTGAGATTCTCATTGGCTTCTATTTCTTTCAACGGAATGGGGAAAAGCAGGAATTTGTCGGAAAAATTGTTTTTCCCTATGCTCTGGAACCAGGAACGGGCGTAATCTCCGTTTTGCAGGCGGATGATGTCAAACCAGCGCTGTCCCTCGAAGGCCAGTTCCATCCGGCGCTCGTGGATAATCTTGTCTCGCATCTGGGCTTGTGAAAGCCCTGTCAGGGGTGTGCGGTTGGTCAATCCCGAACGGGCCCTGACCTGGTAAAGCGGGTCCACGGCCTCTTCGGTGCGCCCGGCTTCGTTGAGCGCTTCTGCCAGCATCAACAGGACATCGGCATATCGCAATATCGGGAAGTTGGCGGGAGAGGAGTCGTAGGTGGGGGCGATGGATTTAGGGACCAGAAATTTGCGGCAGTTGAAGCCGGTCTCCGTGCCCCAGGAACTCTGGTAATCGATGCCGTCAAAGGGCGGACAACCGGGGTAGAGGATGGTCTGGTTCTTGCGGAGGTCGTTCTCTTCGTAGGAATTGACAAATTCGGCGGTGGGCTGGTTCCATCCATAGGCGCCGGCGACCATTCCGCTGTTTCGCGGCCCCATAAACGTACTCAACCAGGAGCACTGGGTCTCGTTTTCCCAGAAACCGATGGTGGTCTTGCCGAAATACTGTACTTCGAAGAGACTTTCCCGACTGTTTTTGGTTTCGGGATTGAAGTTGTCGGAGTAGTCATCGTTGAGAACATAGCCCAAGTCCGTCACTTGATGACAGAGATTGATGATTTCATTGTATTCCGTCAGGCCGGGAGAATGGGTGAGCAATACTTTGGCGAGTAAGCCGATGGCGGCTCCTTTGGAGGCGCGCCCGATGTCGCGCGGGCCGTATGATGCCGCGTCAGGGAGCAGGTTGATGGCGGTCCGCAAATCGTCGATGATGGCCGTATAGATGTCATTGACGGGAGCCCGGTACGGTTTGAGGTTGTCGTAGATGGTCACCGGCTCGGTGATGAGCGGTACGGGACCGAAGAGTCGTACCTGATAGAAATAGTAGAGCGCACGGAGAAAGCGGGCTTCTCCGATACATCTGTTTTTGATGGTTGCCTCTATGTCCATCTGCGGCACTTTTTGCAGTACGAGGTTGCAGCGTAGGATGCCGGGGGAGTAGCCCCGATACATATCCAAAACGCCGGCGTTGTCGCTTTTGGTGATGAAGTCGGCCATATCCCGGGTCTCGATGCCGTCGCTGCCGCCACCGCCGCCCACCGTGCTGTTGCCGGCAACAATATCCAACGCCCAGAGGCGCATATTGCAAATTTTTGCCCATTGCAGGGGCTGGTATGCCCCATTGACGGCGGCAATGGCGTCGTTCTCCGTTCGCAAGGAAGCGGGGTCATCGGCATCGATGTTGTCATAGGGATGCCTGTCGAGAAAACCCTCGCAAGCGCTCAAGGCTGCGGTCAGGAAAAGCAGTATGCAAATCTTTTTCATAGCCGTCAAAATGTCAAGTTAATGCCAAAAGAGTAGGTGCGGGTGAGCGGATAGATGTTGTTGTCCAGTCCGGAGGCACCCACTTCGGGATCTACACCCGTGTAACGCGTAAGAGTCAGAAGATTCTGTCCCGAAACAAAGAATTTCAACCCTTGCAATTTGATTTTCTCTACGATGTCGGAAGGGAGGGAATAAGCGAGTTGCAGGTTTTTCAGTCGAAGGTAGGATCCGTCTTCGATGAATCGGTCGCTGGCCCGCGCATTGCCGTTGGGGTCACCGTAAACGGCCCGGGGCATTGTGTCGCTCGTACCGGCGCCTCTCCAACGACCGAGGACCATCGCCGATTGATTGGTGGCGACGGACATCGATTCCAGGTTCATCCGCATGACATTGAAAATCTGGCAGTCCGCCACGCCTTGCAGGAAAATATTGAGTTCAAGTGATTTCCAATGAACGGAGTTGTTCATCGAGAACTGCCATTTGGGGGTGGGAGCCCCCAGGAAGGTGCGGTCGTTGGCATTGATGACACCGTCGCTGTTGAGGTCCTTGAAACGGATGTCGCCCGGTGCCGTTGCCCCTTCCACCTGCACGGCGGAGGTCAGCACTTCGGCAGGCGTCTGGAATATGCCGTCCGTCAGGTAACCGTAGAAACTTCCGGCCGGATGGCCCACCGCATGGATGGTGGTAGTCATATTCAAACCAAGGCTGCCGCCGTAGATGGGCACATTGCCATTGAGGGCCGTGATGTGGTTGCGGTTCCAAGACGCAATCACCGTGGTAGACCAGTCCCAGTCTTTCGTGGTAATGTTGCGCGTGGTCAGCGAAAGTTCCACCCCCACATTGCGCATACTGCCTGCGTTGATTTGAGGGACATAGACATCCGAATAACCGGTGGAAATGGGCACGCTCATCGGCACCAGCATATTGCGTGTGTCCTTGATATAGCCGTCGACGGACAGGCTGATGCGATTTTTTACGAATCCCAGATCCACTCCGATGTTGTATTGCTGTACCTCCTCCCAGGTGACATCGGGGTTGGCCATCACAACGGGGGCAAAACCGCCGGCCTGTACGCCGTTGAAAACATATTGAACGGCGCTCAAACTGTTGGCCGAGCCATAGGAACCTACATTGGTCTGATTGCCCGTCAGTCCGTAGCCGGCCCTGACTTTCAAATCGGTAACCGCATCGATCCGGGGAAAGAAGGATTCATTGGATACTTTCCAAGCCAGGGATACGGAAGGAAAGTTGCCCCAGCGGTTTTTCTTACTGAAACGGGAGGACCCGTCACGACGGTAGGTGGCCGTGATGAAATACCGCTCATCGTACACATAGTTGGCGCGGGCGATGAAGGAAAACAAGGCCCAGTCCGACATCGAACCGTAGATGAGCGGGGTTGTAATACCGTTGTTGATTTCGCGGGCGCTGTCGCTGATGAATGTGGAGATGGAGCCGCCGAAATGCTTGTAGGTGTTTTCGGTGACGCTGACACCGGCGATGGCGTTGATGTGATGTTTGCCGAAATCTTTGTCAAAGGTGAGAATGTTGTCCCACATCCACTCCAATGCATTGTTGTGGTATTGGTAACGGTTGGAAACTTCCGTGGCGACCGGCTCCCAGTCATAGGCCTGCGTCCAGTTGTCCTGGTTCCAAATCATCAGTTGGAGGGCGACCGTGCTGCGGAAACGCAGGAAATCCCAAGGTTTGATTTCTGCGTAGATGTTGCCCAGCAGGTTGTAACCCGTTGTTTTTCGGGTGTTCAATTCGTTACGCCCGATGGGGTTGATGACTTCTCCCTGATAGATGGGATTACCGTTGGGACCCGCCCAAGTCCCGTCTTCGTGTTTGACCGGGGTGTTGGGCAAGGCGGCGAGCACATCCCCGATGCTGTAATCCCCCTGACTCTTGAGGTCGCTGTTGAAAGTGATGTTATGACCGAATTTCAGCCATTTTTTGACATCGGCATCCCCGTTGAACTGAAGGGTGACGCGGTCGTATCGCGTATTCTTGATGACACCTTTCTGGTCCATCCATTCTGCGGAAATGTAGTATTTATAGACTTCGCCCCCGCCGGACCAACTCAAATTGTAGTCCTGCATAAAACCCGTCCGGTACAGCAGGGACTGCCAGTCCGTTCCCACACCCAGCAGGGTGGGATCCACATATCCGTCGTACTGGTCCATATCGGCGTTGTACATCATCTCGTTGTGAAGAGATGCGAACTGGCTCGCATTGAGCAGTTTCATCTTGCGGGCGATCTGCTGGACGCTCCAATTGGCACGGATATCTACTTTGCTCTTGCCCGCCTTGCCTTTCTTGGTGGTGATGAGAACGACGCCGTAAGCTCCGCGGGAACCATAAATCGCACAAGACGAGGCATCTTTGAGCACATCGACACTCTCGACATCCGCCATATTGAGGGAATTGAGATTGATGGAGGAGGGTACTCCGTCGATGACGACGAGCGGTTCGCTGCCATTGATGGAGCCTACGCCGCGCACTTTCAGCGATACATTGTCGCCCGGTTTGCCCGATGACACGACTTGCAGTCCGGCCACCTGTCCTTGCAAGGCACCGCCTACATCCGGTACGACCGCTTTTTCGAGCGTCGCTCCGCTGACATTGCCGACGGCTCCCGTCAGGTCTTTTTTCTTGACTGTGCCATAGCCGATGACGACCACATCTTCCAGATAAGTAGAGGATGCGCCCAGGCTGACATCCAGGGTGGTTTCACCATTCCAGATGAGTTCTTTGTCTTCAAAGCCGATGTAGGAAAAGACCAGCGTGCTTCCCTTTTGTACGGCGATACTATATTTGCCATCAAGGTCGCTCGAAGTTCCATCTGTAGTTCCTTTGACAACGACAAATGCTCCGATGAGCGGTTCTCCGCCGGCATCGCTTACTGTCCCGCTTACTTCGTAGGTTGGGGCCGCCTTAACTATCAGCAGGCCTGATAGAAAGGCTGCGGTGATTGTTAAAAATAATCTGAAATCTGTTCTCATTGTATCTGCATGTCGTCGCTTGCTCACGAACGACTTTGCAAATGTAGGAACTGAAATACGGAAAAAGAACGCCTATAAAATTAAAAGTAGTTGTTTTGATATTTATATATCTGATAATCAGTATGTATTTTATTTTATTGCGTCTGAAAAAGTAGTGCTATCGGCCCTTGATTTCCCCGATTTGAGCGATTTTTTTCTCAAAATTATCTCGTTCGCAGAGGGCATTATTGCGCATTTTTACCCGGTAGTTGTAGATGGTTGTCACGGAGTAGCGGAGAAAACGGGCGATGAGGACGCTGTCGGTAATGCCGATGCGAATCAAAGCGAGAATGCGGAGCTCGGTGTTGAGCCCGAAGTTGTTTTCATCAAAGCGGACTCCTTCTTTGAGCAGTTGGTTGACACCGGGAACGAACTCGGGCACCAGCGAGAGAAATACCGTATCAAAGTTCTTCATCAGGGTGTGAATTTCTGCATCGGTATAACTGCTCGAACGAAGGGTGGCGGTGAGTTCTGTGTATTTGCCGGAATTGGCTATCTTCAGCAGGGAGAACCGGTAGGCATTGAGTTTGTCTATGTATTCGGAGCAGTTGACAAGGAACTCGACGATGTATTTGTCTTTGATGGCGTTGCTTTCGGTCAGGCTGATGTTGATGCTGTCCAGTTCGCTGTTTTTGCGCTGGATTTCTTCATTGAGATGAATCAGTTTCTCGTTGGTGTACCTGAGCAGTCTTCTTGAACGGCGGATGAGGCGGAGTTGGAATAAGATAAATACCGTCAGGCAGGCAAGCAGGATGGCCGTAAGGGTAGAAAACCAAGCCAAGGTGCTTGCCCTGTTCTTTTCTTTCTTGATTTTTCCCATATAACTGTCCTTGATGACAGGCAGGTCGTTGGATATGCGGTTGATGCGGGCGTCGGAGTTGTAGACCAAGGCGTCTTCGAGCGAGGAATTGATGCACTCGTAGGCCAAGTCAATATCGCCTTTGTTGTAGAGCAGCAGTCCCAGTTCGTAGATGGCTTTGTTGTCCATTACGCCGTTTTTGAGGTCGATGATGGAAGCGTAAGCAAGATGGTATATGGCTTCTTGAAGCTTTCCTCCCTCTTTATATATACACGCCAGGCAATAAGCGGCGCGTCCCCGGTTGGGGCTTTTTTCCTCGAAAAGAGGGTGAATCAATGCTTCCGCCTCGTGGTATTTCTTTTCCTCTAGCAACTTCTCGTAGCAAGCATATGTGTAGGTCTCGCCGTTCCGGTCGCAGTACATCATCATCGAATCCCTGTAGGCGACGCGCATTTCGTTGAAGCGAGGGCTCTGCGGGTTCAGCGAGCAGTAATTGTTGTAGAAGGACCAAAGCGTATTGTAATAGCGCTCAAGAAGGTCGTTGCTGACCAAATCTTCACGTTTGATGCTCCGGATAATTTCCTGGGTTTCTATCCATTTCCCGTTCTGCGCGTTGTTCCAGGCAATGAGGAGCAGGTTGCGGATATAGCCTTCCTTGTAACCTCGCGCCAAACAG
>CAMJRT010000054.1 GCA_946408295.1 uncultured Bacteroidales bacterium | reverse complement strand
GGTCCCGGATGAAAATGATGCCGAAGACCTGGCCCAAAATGTGTTTGTAAAGTTGTGGGTGGGCCGTTCTTCGCTCAAGGGTGTAAAAGTGTTCGGCGCTTGGTTATACCGGGTCTGTCGGAATACGGCTATTGATTATTCGCGCACCCATAAGACGATGGTTCCTTTTACTCCGGAAGAGCCAGGTCTCTCGACAGAATCACTGGATGAAAATTATTTTGCCCGTGAACGCCAGTATCAATATGACAAATTGATTGCCGCCATGCCGGCCAAGCGTCGGGAGGTGTTTCTCCTCTCTCGTGAAGAGGGGTTGTCCCACGCGGAAATCTCCAAGAAACTGGGCATTTCGGTCAAGACCGTGGAAAACCATATTAATATGGTCCTCCGAGAGCTGAGAAAAATCAGCTCCTGCATTTCCTTATTTTTATAATTCTTTTTGGGGGGTAAGCCCATCTTTTTCGTTCTTATAATAGGACTTTTCCTGTTATGATGAAAAAGATGGAAGATATTATTGTTTGGGATGAAGTAGATGCTTCGCGTATCACGCCGGAGGAGACGGAACAAGCGTATCGAGAGGTCCTTCGGCGTAGCTATGTGGCGGAAGGCTTGGTGCGAGAGCAACAGCGTCTCGATCGTTGCCGTTATCTCCGTGTGAGTTTATCTGTGGCGGCTTGCCTTGTTGTTTTGTTTGTTTTTTTGTTTTATCGTGTAGGTAAGGAGACTTCCTCACCCTTGTGCCAGTACGCCGCCGTTGCCGGAGAGACAAAGGAAGTAACCCTGCCGGATCAGAGCCGGGTGAAGCTCAATGGCGGGTCTCTCCTGATTTTTGCAGACTCTTTCAAGGATACCCGAGAAGTTTTCTTGTCCGGCGAGGCCGTGTTTGATGTGACGGCAGACGAGGAACATCCTTTTTTTGTCCGGACGGCGGATATCACTATTCGCGTTGTCGGAACTCGTTTTGACGTCAAGGCTTATCCCGATGACGCCATCTCCCAGACTACGCTAGAACGGGGGAAGGTGCAAGTCTGGCCCAATCGTGATCAGGACCGTGTCGTGACCCTGAACCCCAGTGAACAGTTCTTGTTTGAACGCCAAAGCGGAGCCGTCACGACCCAATCTATCCGCCTGAACGAGGCTTTTGCCTGGGAACACGGAGAAATGTGTTTCCGTTCGGCCTCCATATTCGACATTATCAAAGTCCTGGAGCGCCAATCCGGCTGTAAAGTCCATCTGACGACCCAACGATACAACAGTTCCGTTATTACAGCGCGTTTTGTACACGGAGAGACACCCGATGAAGTGATGGAGGCTCTTTGTGCCGTTATTCCCGGAATGCGTTATCAGCGAGAGGGAAATTATATCTATATCCAGTAGAGAGTTATGAAAAGAAACCTGTGTATTATTATTCTGCTGATGAGCCTGTCCATCCTGCGTGTATGGGCGGCCGACCCCGGAAAGGTTGTTAATTTTTCTTCTTCCCGGATGACTTTGTCCGAGGCTTTGTCCGTCATTGAACAGACAGGTGGTTTTTCCATCACCTATAATGAAAGTTTACTGGATCTTGACCGTCAGGTCGATACTCCCAGCGGTAAGACGGTCGAAGAGTTGCTTCCCTTGTTGCTCGCCGGAAGTCAGGCGGAAGCGCGTATCAAGGGGAATATGATTCTGATTGGACAAAAAAGCCCGCAGCCGGTAGAGCGCAAAGGGACTGTCGTCGATGCTTTGGGCCCCTTGGTGGGCGCTGTCGTGATGGTAGAAGGGACCGGGGCGGCGGTCACTACAGATCTGGACGGAAATTTCTCTTTGCCTGCCGCTGCCGGCAATGTTCTGAAAGTAAGCCTGATGGGTTATCAGGAGGCGAGCTATAAAGTGGGGCAGGAGACGCAAGGTATCCGCATAACCCTGGTAGATGATGTTACATTACTTGACGAAGTGGTCGTTGTCGGCTATGATGTCCAGAAAAAGGTCAACTTGACTGGTGCCGTTGCCAGTCTTTCTACCGAAGCCATAGAGAACAAGCCCATTGTCCAGGCTTCAACGGCCTTGCAGGGAGCAGTCCCCGGCGTAACGGTGACAACCAATGGTGGTGCTCCCGGCGCAGATACCGGAAATATCCGTATCCGTGGTATCGGTACCTTCGGCGGATCGAGTGCAGAGCCTTTGGTATTGATTGACGGCGTTGAAGGAAGCCTCAACTCGGTTGAGGCCGGAGATATTGACAAAATATCCGTGCTCAAGGATGCGGCATCTTCTGCCATCTATGGTTCCCGTGCCGCTAATGGCGTCATCCTTATCACGACCAAACGGGCCGAGAAAGGAAAGGCCAGTGTTCAATATCGGGGCTATGTCGGTTGGCAGACGCCCACGACAACGCCCGAGACGGTCGGTCCTATCGATTATATGATACTCAATCGTGAAGCGACGGAAAATGACGGCGGTGTATCCATCTATACCGATGAATATATTGCCAACTATCTAAAAAACAATTGGCTGGATCCGGACAACTATCCCATCGTCAACTGGAAAGAGCGCATACTCAATGGCAGCGGCCTCATTCATAACCACAACCTTTCTTTGAGCGCGTCCCACGGAAAAGTTCACTCACTGACCTCAGTCAGTTTCCTGGATCAGTATGGTATCATCAAAAGCGCTAGCTATAAACGAGTTAGCCTCCGCAACAATATGAACATCGACATTACGGATCGCCTTTCGATGCGTTTTGACCTGTCCGGAAGTTGGGGGCTTCGTCAGAGCAGTCCTTATCAGAGTGCAGCATTCGGATTCCTTAATGCGCGCGACCCACTTTTCCTGGCCCAATGGTCCAACGGGACCTACGCACCGTTTACGGGGGGCACTGTCAATATCTTGCCGGTCGTGGATCAGGGGCAGGGAGGCAATGAACGTACCGACGCCTACCGGCTCAACGGCGCCTTGGCGCTGACGTGGAAACCTTGGCCTTTCCTCACCCTCGAAGGGACCGTAGCTCCCCGTCTGACGCTAAATTATAATCACGAGTTCGTCGATCTGATAACCTATTATTCAGACCCTTATGGCACGGTTTCTCCCATCAAGAACCGGGAATACAATTCTCTGACGGAGTCGCATACCAACACCTTTTACGGCAATTATCTTTTTACGGCTCGGTATCATCAAAAATTTGTGGATGCCCACGATTTGACTCTTTTGGTCGGTGCTTCCTACGAAGATATGGATCAGCGAACACTCTCTGCGTACCGTCGCGATTTTGCGTATCCTGAATATCAGACCATCAATGCGGGTGCCGACAACGAATATAAAGAGAATGGCGGAGCTCGTTATCAGTGGGCGTTGATGTCATTCTTCGGGCGTGTCAATTATAATTATAAGGAACGTTATCTCTTTGAGGCCAACATTCGCTTCGACGGTTCTTCCCGCTTTGCCCGGGGGAAGCGTTGGGGCATCTTCCCCTCTTTCTCCGCCGCCTGGCGACTGACCGAGGAACCTTGGATGGCCTCGGCCAAGAAGGTTCTCAACGAATTCAAAATCCGTGCATCCTACGGCCAGTTGGGCAACCAGAACATCGGTTCGGACTACTATCCCACCGTCCAAACACTGACCATCTCCTCGATCTCCGCCAACAACATCATCTATCCTATAGTGGGCTTGAATTCTTTGGCCAACAAAGATATTACCTGGGAGTCCTCCGAGATGTATGACATCGGTATCGATGCGACTCTTTGGGATCGTTTCTCTCTTACGGCGGATGGTTATTACAAGACAACACGGGGTATCTTGATGCAACTTGACATCCCTGCGAGTATCGGATTGAGCGCTCCCTACCAGAATGCCGGCGTAGTGCGCAACATCGGATGGGAACTTGGATTGGGTTATCACGACAAGGCAGGGGATTTCTCCTGGGGTTTGGATGCCAATCTTTCGGATGTGTACAACAAGATTGTCAGTATGAAGGGAACAGCCTCCGGAAATTTGCTGCGCAATGAAGAGGGATATCCTATCAATTCCATTTATGGGTTGAAATGCATCGGGATGGCGCGTACCCAGGATGAAGCGGATGCGGTCAATGCTACCTGTCCTCAATACAGTATGGAAACGCTTCCGGGCGATTTGATCTATGAGGACATCGCCGGAGACTTCGACGAGAACGGCAACCCCATACCTGATGGGAAAATTGACGATCAGGACCGCCAGATTATTGGTTCGACCGTCCCCCGTTATACTTTTGGATTTACCTTGAATTTCGGTTGGAACGGTATCAGTCTTACGGCTCAGTTTTCGGGTGTAGGGCTGCTCAATGCTTATCTTTCCGGCAATTATACCCAGCCTTGCGTTCAAGGAGGTACCTTCCGTACCGAACACTTGGACCGCTGGACACCGTCCAATCCGAACGGGCGTTTCCCCCGACTGAGTTATACCAGCGAGTTGTCTCGCAAGAACTCCTCATTCTGGATGGCGGACGCATCTTATCTGCGGCTCAAGAACATCCAGTTGAGTTACTCTTTCCCCAAAAAGTGGCTTGCTAAGACGCCGTTGTCCAAAGTGAGTATCTTCGCCAATGCCACCAATGTCTTCACCCTGACGCGCTACTGGCAGGGATATGATCCGGAAAATATGTTTACCAACAGTGGCGACGGCGTTCAGGCCGGTGCGACGGCCAACAACTATCCGCTGGTTTCCACCATTACTTTCGGTGTTGACATCAAATTCTAAAGCAGGTATGACTATGAAAAAGAATATTATCCTTTTTGCCGCTGTTTTGCTTTTGTTTTCTTCCTGCGAAAAAGCACTGGACCGTAATCCACTCAACGGCCCCTCCACCGGGACCTTCCCTTCTTCCGAAGCGGAGGCGCTTTCCGGGGTGTTGGTCAGTTACAAGAATCTGGCCAATGCCACCCAGCAATATTGTCCTTTCCCCACGCGTTTTGTCGACAATCTGACAGATATCGGGACGGTCCGCGTCGGTCTGAGTAGTTGGAATATGTTCGTCACCTCTACGTTGACCCAGACTACTTCCGCTGCGACTAGCCTTTATTCGCGTATCTACCGTACCGCAGGTCGTATCCATCTGGTATTGGACAATCTTGACAACATCAAAGGAACGATGAGTGAAGAAACATACCTTCAGTTTAAGGCTGAGCTTCTCTGTCTGAGGGCTTATATTTATGATATGGGCTGTCAGTTCTACGGAGACATACCCTTCATCGACCACTGTTTGAGTCTGACGGATTACAGTTATCCGAGAGTTCCCAAGGAACAAGTCATCGACCGCATCCTCTGGGAAATGGATGACAATCTGCTTGATGCCCTTCCTGTCCGATGGGACAAATTCAAGTGGGGTACCTGCCGTTTGGGTCGGGCGGCCGCCTATACGCTCAAGGCCCGCATCTGTCTCAACTGGGGACGCTTCGCCGATGCCGCCCGCTATTCCGCCAAGGCAATGGAACTGTCGGAAGGAATCTATGCGCTGGAGCCGCTGGATTGTACTTATTATCCTACGGCGGAGACGGAGGGCGAACCTTCCGCCGCCAATCTTTTCGGTTTCGCGGGAGAGCAGAGTGACGAGTGGATGTGGGCTATCCAGTACAATGAATTGGCAGCATCCAACACCCATTCGATGGTTTACACCTATTCTTCTCGTGTATCCAACGGTGCAGCCGGTTGCGGACCGTCCCAAGCCCTGATGGACACCTTCCAGTGTACGGATGGTAAATCGATTGCCGAGTCTCCGCTGTATGACTGGCAAAACCCGTATGCCCACCGCGATCCGCGTTTGGATTTATTTTGTCTGCGTTCCAATACGCGCATTAACAATGTGCAGTATTCCACCGATCCTACGGTTCGTGAGGTCTGGGACTATAATATTGAGGCGAAGGTCAACAATTCGGATGTCTATGGCAATAAATCCGAGTATGGGCCGAACGGGACCAAAGGTCCCGGTGGGTATCTGTGGCGTAAGTTTGCCGATGCTTCTTACTACGGCAAGACACTCAGTGCCAACTTTAACGATGATTTGGATGCTTGTGTTATCCGTTATGCGGAGTTGCTGTTGATTGACGCCGAGGCCAATATTGAGATGGAAGGTGGCGACCTGCGCCGTGCGCAGAATGATATCAACCAGATTCGGCAACGGGTAAAAATGCCTAAAATCACCTCCTATGTCCGGGCGGACCTTCGCAGCGCCCTGCGTTATGAGCGGACGGTAGAACTCTGCGCGGAGGGATTCCGATGGTTTGACATTCGTCGTTGGAAAAGTTCGGAGTCCGATATGACCCTGGCAGAGGTTGTGATGAACGGACCCCAGTACGCTCCGGCATTCAAGAACAATATTTCCAACGCAAAGCCCATCATTTCCAAAGACTGGACTGTCTCCTATAACACTTCTTCCACCTGGGACAACAAGGCGTTCAACCTTCGCACCCTTATCAATATGTATTATCAGCCGGGTAAGGATGAATTATGGCCCCTGCCCGATACCGAAATCCGTTCCAATCCGGCGATTAACCAAGAAGATCAGAACCCCGGTTATTAATAGTTTAAGCGTATGAGAAAATATATTCTATGGCTCTTTCTCTTGATGGCTCTGTTCGCATGCAAAAAGAACAAAGCCTGGGAACTTTATCAGCCTGATACGACCTTCAGTCGGACCGGAAAGGTGTCTTTGCTGGCTACTTTCGAGAATTTGCAGACCAAACTTACGATGGACGATGGCGGACACGGACTCTGGAGCGCCGGTGAAGAACTGGCCGTGGCTCTGTCGGATGGCGAATTTGTGACTTTCTCCCTGGATGGGACGGGGGAGACCCGCCGTGCCGTCTTTACGGGTCAGATCCCGGAAGGCAAGACGCTGGGTTCTGTCGCCGTTTATCCCGCGTCAGCCGTTCAGGAGTTGGTGGACGACAAGTTGACTTTGGCCATGCCGGGCCTTCTTGCCGATGTTTCCTATCCCGGTATCCTGGTCGGGGCCATCGGCGACAGCTGGGAGCTTGACTTCAAGCAGGCCCTGGGCTTTTTGCGCTTGACCATCAACAATCTTCCGGCCGGGGCTGCGAAAGTCAAATTCTCCACCGGAGAGGCCATCAGCGGCTTGTTTACGGCCTCTGTGTCCGACATCTTGAGCAAAGGACTGGCCATGAAGGATGGACAGGGGCCTTCTGTTTTGGAATACCCCGTTCCCGAAGAAAGCGGTTCGTCTCTCTATCTCCTGCTTCCTTTACCGGCGGATGAATACAAAGACATCGAATTGATGGTCTATGACAACAAAAACAAGTTATTGTTGATTCAGACCTTGAGTGATTATGCCATCAATCTTTCGCGGGCGGAACTGCGTCGGATGACCGTCGCGTTGGACGATGTAGCCGCGCCGCCCTGCCGTATCCATCTGGGTACCGACCGTATTGAGATGCAGGCCACTTCGCCCAATGTGTACGAGGG
>CAMJRT010000053.1 GCA_946408295.1 uncultured Bacteroidales bacterium | reverse complement strand
CGGCCTCCCAGCGGCAGGACGCCCCGGATGTCGACAACACTTCCCGTTATGCCGCGGGGCAAAGCGGTAGCACCGAACTTGACGAGGATTGGCCGGCGGAATTTTTGCTCAGCCAGGATTATAGCCTGATTCGTATCATTCCCGTCGCAGGGTCATTCCACCAAGGTGAGAGAGTAGCGGAAATCGGCTTCCGTTGCAACGATGCCGGGCTTTCCGACGAGGGGGACGCCATCTCCGTATCCCTCTCTTCGCCCCTGGTCCTCTCCACCGGCGGGCAGGCAGTCAGCATGGTCGTGAAGCCGGTCGATATCCAAGGGAAAGAATGCTTTCTGGACATACTGGGCTATCACTTTCCTTTTTTAGGGGTGAAGCTGGAGAGGGGCGCAGTGAACCTGCTGAAGGTCGTGTTTCCCGACGCCGTGCTGATACCCGGAACGGACGAAGGTCCGGAATACAGCAGCGTTTCCGTCGCATACAAGCGTGCGGCCGAGACGACGACCTATGATGCGGCTTCGGCTATCCCCGTGAACGGCATGAACCGCTTGCCCAAATATACCGTCGACCCGACCGACCGGTGGGGCGGATATGCCGGCGTGAAACCGGATAGTTATGTCAGCACGAATACGGCCGGCTATTGGAGAACGGGAAAATACAAAGGCCGCTGGGTCTGCGTCAACCCCGACGGGAATGTCACCCTTCTGCACGGCATCAACGGGGCGGCACCCTATACGATGAAGGAAAGTTCCTCCTCTTCTTCTCCCGAACGGGCGGAGTACAACAAGAAATTTTCCTCCCTCGCGGACTGGGCGCAGTTTACCCATCGTTTTCTCTCGGGCCATTCCTTCAACTTCTTTTCTACCAATCCCAAGCGAATCCGTGTGTACCGCAACTATATGCCGGAGGCGGAACAGGCCCTGCTTCGCTCCGCCGGTGGTGACAAACAGTTGAGCCAGGTGGAGATACTCTATCTGCTCCGGACCTTCTCCTGGGACTACAGCGCCTTGACCGGTAAGTCTTTTGATGCGTCACAGGGCAGTGTTTTCACCCTGATGTTCGACCCGTTGTATCTGGATTTTATCGACGAACTCGCCAAGGATGGGACGGCCCTCTTCCGGGACGATAAAGCCTTTATCGGATATTACATCGACAACGAACTGGGATTCCGCTTCACCAACGCTTCCACCCCGGCCATCTATCTCAAACAATGGCTGGCGCTGGACACCTCTTCCTCGTCCCCGCGCGCTTTTGCCTTCGCAAAGCAGTATGCGGAAGATTTCATGAGGAACAACTATCACGTGGAACCGCTTGCCGGGAATGTCACGACGGCGATGGACGACGCTTTCCTGGCTGACATTTGCGATTACTATTACAGGACCGCGGCGGCTGCCATCCGCAAATACGACCCCAACCATCTGGTCCTGGGCTCGCGCTTGCACGGAACGCCGAAGACCCTGAAACGGGTGCACGAAGCCTGTGCCCGGTACTGCGATGCCGTGTCGGTGAACGTGTACAGCGTCTGGGAGCCGAACGATTCCTATTTCATTTCCCAGTTCAAGGTCTGGGTGAACGACAGCAAGCCTTGCCTGGTGACGGAGTTCTACACCCGGGACGCCCTGGCTACTTTCGACGGCCAGGCCTACGGAAATACCGGCGAGGGCGGCGGATGGATTGTCAAAGGACAGGCCGCGCGGGGACTGCATTACCAGAACTTCACCCGCAAGTTGCTCTCCTACAGCCACTGCATCGGCTGGCAATGGTTCCAGATGACGGACGACTTCTCCGAGGTTTACGGATGGAACAACAAGGGCGTCATCAACCCCGCTTTTGAGTACTACACCGATCTGACGGACCGGATGCGGCAATTGCACTGGAACATCTATCAGATCATGGACTATTATTCGGCTTCGGGTGCGTCGAGCCAACCGGCGGCCGACCTGCATTGTGTTTATTGGGAATAACCTGTTTGGGAAAAGATGAAAAGGTCATTCATTGTTATAGGTATGCTTTTCGGCGCGCTAGTGGCGGCCGGATGCGGAGGCAGGGAACGGGTCTGGTCTGACGACCCGCAGATTGCAGCGGTGCAGCAACTTTGCGCGAGGCTGCTCCCGAGGCAAAGCCAGAACATCGATTTCGTATTGGAGGAAGGGGCCGCAGATGCCTATTCCCTGCAGACGGCCGGCGGCCGGCTGGTAATCGGGGGAACTGGCGTCAATGCGATGGCGCGCGGCCTGGGAGACTACCTGAGGAATTATTGCCAGATCGGACTCACCTGGTATGAACGCGACAAGGTCCGCGAACCGAAAATCCTTCCGGTGGTGGAAGGCCGCGTTGAACGCAGGGCGCTGGTGAGCAAACGCTTTTTCCTGAATTATTGCACCTACGGCTACAGCCTTCCCTGGTGGCAGTGGAAAGACTGGGAGCGCCTGATTGACTGGATGGCGCTGCATGGCGTTACGCTCTCCCTGGCCAACACCGGACAGGAGAGCGTCTGGATGGAGACCTGGCAGGAATTCGGGCTTACTCCCGAGCAAATCCGGGCGTATTTTACCGGACCGGCCTATCTCCCGTGGCACAGGATGACCAATATCGACGGGTGGCACGGCCCGCTTCCCCAGTCCTGGCTGGACGGCCAGTGCGAACTGCAGAAGAAAATCATTGCCCGCGAGACTTCGCTGGGCATTTCTCCGATACTCACTTCGTTCACCGGTCACGTGCCGGCCGCGCTCAAGGAAGTATATCCCAACGCCCAAATCAGCAAACTCAACCGCTGGGGCCAGTTTGATGAAGCGTTCAACGCCTGGTACCTGAATCCGACGGATACGCTCTTTCGGGCGATACAGAAAACCTTCCTGCGCAAGCAAAAGGAAATCTACGGAGACGATTGCCACATTTATGGTGTGGACTTGTTCAATGAGGTGAATCCCCCTTCCTGGGAGCCGGCGTATCTGGCCGACGCTGCCCGTCTCACCTACGAGGCCATCAGCGAAAACGATCCGGATGCGGTCTGGCTGCAGATGAGTTGGCTTTTCTGGCATAAGCAGAAAATGTGGACGCCGGAACGCATCAAGGCCTATATCACTCCCGTGCCGAAGGGCCGGCTGATTATGCTGGACTATTATTGCGACCAGATTGAGGTCTATCGTCACACAGAGCAATTCTACGGGCAGGATTTTATCTGGTCTTACCTCGGAAATTTCGGAGGGGAGACGATGATGGCGGGGGACTTTGCCGATATCAGCGGCAAGCTGGACCGGGTCTATGCGGAGGCTTCCGGGGGCTGTGTCGGCCTGGGCTGTACCTTGGAGGGCTTGGATGTGAACCCGTTTATGTACGAATACGTGCTGGACAGGGCTTGGGAGCGCAAGCTCGACGACAAGGGCTGGGTGGAGGCGCTCGCGGACGTCCGTTCGGGGAATGGCGATTCGCAGGTGCGTGCGGCCTGGCAGCTGCTCTGCGAAAAAGTCCAGAAGCAAAAGGCCAATTATGCCGTTTCGCAGATTCCGGCCAGGCCCCGTCTGGATGGAAAATCCACTTGGAGCCAAGCGACAAAAGCCTTTGACAACAAGGATTTGCTGGCCGCTTGGGGCGAACTCCTGAAAGCCGGCCGCTGCGATACGCCCGAATTCCGTTTTGATTGCGTGAACTGGGCCCGTCAGTGTCTGGACATCTATTTCACGCAGTTGTATGCGCAGTTGCGGGCAAAATACAAAGATGGAGACGCTGTCGCCGTCGCCGCCCTGGGACAGCGCATGCTGGAGATACTCGACGATGTGGATGCGCTGGTGGCCTCCGACGCTTATTTCCTGACGGGGAAATGGATTGCCGACGCCCGTGCCTGGGGAACGACGCCCGAAGAAAAGGACTACTACGAGACGGACGCCCGTTTGCTGCTGACTTGCTGGGGACAGAAAGGACGCTCGCTGACGGACTATGCCAATCGCGACTGGAACGGCCTCATCGCTACCTACTACAAGCCCCGCTGGGAAAAGTTTATCCACGGACTGGAAGCGAGCCTGGTCTCCGGCGAACCCTTCGACGAGCAGGCCTATCTGGCGTGGAGCAATGATTTCGAGTGGGATTGGGCGCATAGCTATGGCAAAATGCGGGAAAAACCCTCGGGAAATCCCCGCAGACTGTCGCAAGCACTATACGATAAATATAAGAAAGAGATAGCAGAAAATTAATGCGAAACCGATGAAGAGGACATTGTTTGTTTTGGCGTTGTTGGCGGCCGGTATCCCCGCCTTCTCGCAATTGAAGGATGAGTATGGCGTAGGCAGCATCTATCACGACGGATGGATTGACCTGAACAAGAATGGTGTGAAGGATGTCTATGAGGATCCGGCGGCGGATATAGAAGCGAGAATCAACGACCTTCTTTCACAGATGACACTGGAGGAAAAGACCTGCCAGATGGTGACGCTCTACGGCTATCGTCGCGTACTCCAGGATCAACTTCCCACGCCTGCTTGGAAAAACAAGCTCTGGAAAGACGGCATCGGGGCCCTGGATGAGCACTTGAACGGCTTCCGCAACTGGGATCTTCCCCTGACCGACAGCCCGTATCTCTGGCCGGCTTCCGTCCATGCCAAGGCGCTCAACACCGTGCAGCAGTTCTTCATCGAGGAGACCCGCCTCGGCATTCCGGTGGATTTCACCAACGAGGGTATCCGGGGAGTTGAGGCCTACCGGGCCACGAATTTCCCCACACAGCTGGGCATCGGCCATACCTGGGACAAGGAGCTGGTCCGCCAGATTGGGTATATCACCGGCCGCGAAGGACGTCTGCTCGGCTATACGAATGTCTATGCACCCATTCTGGATGTGGGCCGTGACCAGCGTTGGGGACGCTACGAAGAGATTTACGGCGAGTCGCCTTATCTGGTGGCGGAGCTGGGCGTGCAGATGGCCCTCGGTATGCAGACGGACTGGCAGGTGGCTGCTACGGGAAAGCATTTTATCGCTTATTCCAACAATAAGGGAGCCCGGGAAGGCATGGCCCGCGTTGACCCGCAGATGTCCCCGCATGAGGTGGAGAATATCCACGTCTATCCTTGGCGGGAAGTGATTGGTCGCGCCGGCCTGTTGGGCGTGATGAGTTCCTACAACGACTACGACGGCATCCCCGTTCAAGGGAGCCGCTATTGGCTGACGGACCGCCTGCGCGGAGAGTTAGGCTTCAAGGGCTATGTGGTGTCGGATAGCGATGCGGTCGAATATCTGCATTCCAAGCACCATACTTCGAAAGATATGAAAGAATCGGTGAGACAGGCCGTCGAAGCCGGTTTGAATGTGCGCTGTACCTTCCGTACCCCGGACAGTTATGTGCTGCCGCTGCGGGAACTCGTCCAAGAGGGGACGATCCCTATGTCTGTCATTGACGAGCGTGTGCGCGACATCCTGCGCGTGAAATTCCTTACCGGTCAGTTCGACCGGCCCTACCAGACCGATTACGAGGCCGCCGACCGTGAAGTCGATGGTCCCGCGAACAATCAGGTGGCTCTTCGCGCCTCGCGCGAGTCTCTGGTGCTCTTGAAGAACGACGGCACCCTGCCCCTGTCCAAGGAGAAATTGAAAAAGGTGGCCGTTATCGGCCCCAATGCCGACGATGTCAGTTTCACGCACAATCATTACGGCCCGCTGGCCACGGCTTCCGTGTCCGTGTTCGAAGGGCTCCGCAAAGCCCTTGACGGCCAGGCGGAAGTCCGCTATGAAAAGGGATGTGAACTGGTGGATGCCAACTGGCCTGATTCCGAGATTCTCCCCACTGAGCCTACCCGGGAAGAACTTGCCGGCATCGACAAGGCCGTGAAATTGGCGAAGAAGAGCGATGTGGCCATCGTTGTGCTGGGAGGCGGCTTGCGCACGTGCGGCGAAAACAAGAGCCGTTCCAGCCTGGAACTTCCCGGCCGGCAGGAACTTCTGTTGAAAAAGGTATTTGCCACCGGAAAGCCGGTGATTCTGGTTCTGATCAACGGCCGTCCCTTGAGCATCAACTGGGCCCAGGAGCATGTGAATGCCATCTTGGAGGCCTGGTATCCCGGCTCTCACGGAGGCACGGCTGTTGCCGAGGCGCTTCTGGGCGACTACAATCCGGGCGGCAAACTGACTGTGACCTTCCCCAAGACCGTGGGGCAGATTCCTTTCAACTTCCCTTGCAAACCGAACGCGCAGGTCGACGGCGGCAACAAGAAAGGCCCCGCCGGCAAGCAGTCTCGTGTGCACGGAGCGCTGTACGACTTCGGCTTCGGCCTCAGTTATACAAGCTTTGACTATTCCAACCTCATGCTTTCCCAAGAGATGATATCGCCCGAAGACAGCGTTGAGGTGCGTTTCGACGTGACCAATACCGGCAGCCGGGAGGGAGATGAGGTGGTCCAGCTTTATGTGCACGACCGCGTAAGTTCCATCACGGTCTATGAAAAGGTGCTGCGCGGATTCGAGCGCGTGCCCCTCGCTCCGGGCGAAACGAAAACCCTGCGTTTCACCCTCACGCCCGCCGACCTGAGCCTGCTGGATGTGAACTTCAAGCGGGTCGTGGAACCGGGCCATTTCGATATTATGATCGGGGCTTCTTCTACCGACATCCGTCTGCAGAAGCGACTCACCGTCCGCGGCGCCCATACGGAGGAAACCTATCCCGACGACGTATCGGCCAGGAAGGCCTATTTCCCCGCTGCGCTTTCTACCAGCGAAGATGTGACGATACCCTTGCCCGAAGGGAAGGCCATCGACAAATTGACCGTATCCTGGGGTTCCGGCACCGATTGCGCGTTTGAGATTCTGTGGACCAAAGGCGGCGGCCAGTTCCTTCCCGTGTTCAAGGGTGAGGCGAAAGCCGAAGACGGTCCGTTCAGGCAAACCTATCGCTTTGAGCCGACCGAGGCCAGCGAAATCCGTGTAGGCATCATCCGGGGCAAAGCGGTCGTCAGCGGGCTCTCTTATTGATTTTATCGCTTATCTATCAGCATGAAAAGAATCCTTTTTCTGGTTTGGATGGTAGTTGTTGCATGGTCTGCCAGTGCGGCACAAAAGCCGTGTAAAGCCCCCAAGACCCTCAAGGTCCTGGCCATCGGAAACAGTTTCTCGGCTGACGCCGTGGAGCAGAACTTATGGGAAATTGCGAAAGCCGACGGCTGCACGATGGTGATCGGCAATCTGTATATCGGCGGATGCACGCTGGAGAAGCATTGGGAAAACGCCCGGTCGGACGCTCCGGCCTATTCCTACCGCAAGGTGGTGAACGGGAAGAAAACAACCATTCCGGATTACACGCTTTCACAGGCCCTGAAGGATGAAAAATGGGATGTGGTGACGCTTCAGCAGCAGAGCCTCCGTGCGGCCCAATTCGAGAGTTTCGAGCCCAGTCTGCCGGAACTGCTCGCTTATGTGCGCGCGCGTGTGCCGAAAAAGACGAAAATTGTATTTCACCGCACCTGGGCCTATGAGAACGATTATGTGGGAACGGGCTTTG
>CAMJRT010000052.1 GCA_946408295.1 uncultured Bacteroidales bacterium | reverse complement strand
CCTCCTAGCCGTTGAAAACCTTGTTCATAGGAATGCCGCGGAGACCGGCCACGGTGTAGGCGTCACGCATCTGGGTAAGAGCGGTGATGGTGGCCTTTACGAGGTTGTGAGGGTTGGAAGAGCCCTTGGACTTTGCAAGGACGTTCTGGATACCTGCAGACTCGAACACGGCACGCATAGCACCACCGGCCTTAACACCGGTACCGGGGGCTGCGGGCTTCATGAAAACGCGGGAACCGCCGAATTTTGCCTCCTGCTCGTGAGGAATGGTAGTATTGATGACAGGAATCTTCACCAGGTTCTTCTTGGCATCCTCGACTCCCTTGGCGATAGCGGCAGTGACTTCATTGGCCTTTCCGAGACCATAGCCAACCACACCGTTCTCGTCGCCGACGACTACGATGGCTGCGAAGCGGAAGTGGCGTCCACCCTTGGTCACCTTGGTAACCCTCTGGATGGCAACCAGTCTGTCCTTGAGTTCAAGGTCAGAGGTCTTTACTCTTTTAACATTTGTATTTGCCATAGCCTTTTAGAATTTCAAGCCTGCTTCACGAGCGGCTTCAGCCAAACTTTTAACTCTTCCGTGATAGAGGTAACCTCCGCGGTCGAAAGACACGGTCTCGATACCGGCGGCGAGGGCGCGCTCTGCGATTTTCTTACCGACAATCGCGGCGGCTTCCTGTCCCGCTTTGCCTTTGCAGGCGGCGGCCAGTTCTTTATCGTTGGAAGCGGCGGCGGCCAGGGTCACGCCCTTGAGGTCGTCCACCAATTGCACATAAATCTGTTTGTTGCTTCTGAAAACAACCATACGAGGCCTTTCAGCTGTGCCGTTGACAACTTTGCGGATACGGAAGTGAATCCTTTTCCTTCTTTCAATCTTATTCAATGCCATAACTTAGTCCTCCTAATTATTTAGCGCTGGCAGACTTACCGGCTTTGCGGCGCAATTGTTCGCCGACAAACTTGATACCCTTGCCTTTGTACGGTTCGGGAGCACGCAGGGAGCGAACTTTGGCGGCCACCTGGCCGACCAGTTGTTTGTCGCAGCTCTTGAGAATCAAAACGGGGTTCTGGCCCTTCTTGACTTCCGCGGTCTGGGCGGAAACTTCTTTGGGCAGCATAAACTGAATCTCGTGGGAGTAACCCAGGGTGAGAAGCAGTAGCTGTCCCTTGACTTCAACACGGTAACCCACACCGACGAACTCCTGACGGATCTCGAAGCCCTCGGATACGCCGACCACCATATTGTGGATGAGCGCACGGTACAGACCGTGGAGGGAACGATGACGGGGAAGATCGGTCGGACGGGTCAACTTGACGACATTGTCCTCAACGGTGACGGTGATATCAGGGTCGATGACCTGACTCAGTTCGCCGAGAGGTCCTTTAACCTTCACCACATTGCCATTGACCTCGCAGGTCACTTTGGCAGGAAGGTTTACAGGCAATTTACCAATTCTTGACATTTTCTTTCCTTATTAAATTAATAGACGTAACATAGTACTTCACCGCCGACATTGAGGTCTTTGGCATCTTTGTCCGTGATGACGCCCTTGGAGGTGGACAGGATGGCGATGCCCAGGCCGTTGAGGACGCGGGGCATGTTCTCCACATCGGCATACCGGCGCAGACCGGGGGAAGACACGCGATCAATCTTCTTGATGGCGGGAGCCTTGGTCAGGGGGTGATACTTGAGGGCGATTTTGATGGTATCGGAAGGCGTCCCCTCGACCACTTTGTAGCTGAGGATATAGCCTTTTTCGCAAAGAATCTTGGTGATGGCCACCTTCATCCTGGAAGAAGGGACCTCTACAATCTTTTTTCCTGCAAGGTACGCATTGCGCACTCTGGTCAGGTAATCTGCAATAGGATCAGTCATTTTCTTGCTTTTTTTGTGTTTCTCTTACCAACTGGCTTTCTTTACGCCGGGGATGAGTCCGTTTGCGGCCATCTCACGGAACTGGATACGGCTGAGACCGAAGGCTCTCATATATCCTTTGGGGCGTCCGGTGAGGGAGCAACGATTGTGCATACGGCAGGGAGCGGAGTTCTTGGGGAGCTTATCGAGAGCAGCCCAGTCGCCGGCCTCTTTCAGCGCTTTACGCTTTGCGGCATATTTTGCAACCAGTTTCGCGCGTTTTACTTCGCGGGCTTTCATGGATTCTTTTGCCATTGTGCTTATTCTTTAGTTGTTTTTCTTCTTAAAAGGCAATCCGAACTCGCGCAGAAGAGCATAAGCCTCCTGGTCGGTTTTGGCGGTCGTCACAAAGGTGATTTCCAGACCGAGGATTTTGGTAATCTTGTCGATGTCGATTTCGGGGAACACAATCTGCTCTTTGATACCGAGGGTGTAGTTGCCCTTGCCGTCCATCTTGGAGGCGATGCCGTTGAAATCGCGGATGCGGGGGAGGCTGATGCGAATCAGACGCTCGAGGAACTCATACATCTTGGTGGCGCGCAAGGTCACTTTCACGCCGATGGGCATACCTTTACGGAGTTTGAAGTTGGAGATATCCTTGCGGGAAGAAGTGATGACGGCTTTCTGGCCGGTGATGGAGGTGAGCTCGCTCTGGGCCACCTCTACCAGTTTCTTGTCGCCGGTCGCATCGCCCACACCCTGATTGATGGTAATCTTCACCAGTTTGGGGCATTGCATCACGGTCGTATAACCGAACTCTTTGACGAGTTTCGGAACAATCTCATCTTTATAGACCTTCTGAAGGGTAGGAACGTATCCTGCGGGGACAGCCACCTGCTGTGCCTGCTCTTTTGCTTTCTTTGCCATTACTTGATCTCCTCTCCGGATTTTTTGGCCACCCTGACTTTCTTGTCACCTTCCATCTTCATCGCGACGCGGGTGGGCTTGCCACTCTTCGGGTCGATGAGTTGGAGGTTGGAAATATGGATGGGGGCCTCTTGTTTGATAATACCGCCCTGGGGGTGTTTGGCGTTGGGCTTCGTGCTTTTGCTCACGATGTTGACACCCTCGACGATGGCACGGTCCTTGGCGGGAATCACTTCCAGCACTTTGCCGGTCTTGCCTTTGTCGTTGCCGGCGTTGACATACACGGTGTCGCCTTTTTTGATATGCAATTTCTTCATAACTTTTCTGTATTAAAGGACTTCCTGTGCCAGGGACATAATTTTGGTGTAGGTCTTCTGGAGATCCTGGGAAAGGCATTTGACCTTCGGATTATCGCGCAGGTCTCTCGCGACGGGGCCGAAGATACGGGTGCCGCGAAGTTCTCCGGAGTTGCTCAGAAGAACGCAAGCGTTGTCGTCGAAACGGATGTAAGAACCATCCGGACGGCGGATTTCCTTCTTGGTGCGCACCACCACCGCTTTGCTGACGGAGCCTTTCTTGGCATCGCCGCCGGGGATGGCGCTCTTGACAGCCACGACGATTACGTCGCCGATCGTGGCATAACGATGACGGGTACCGCCGAGCACACGGATGCAAAGCACTTCCTTCGCGCCGCTGTTGTCCGCCACCTGTAAACGTGTTTCCTGTTGTATCATTGCTATTTGGCTTTTTCAACGATTTCTACTAATCTCCAGTTCTTGGTCTTGCTCAAAGGGCGCGTTTCCATAATGCGGACGGTGTCACCGACCTGGCATTCGTTTTTCTCGTCCTGGGCGTAGAACTTGGTGGTCTTTTTGACAAACTTCCCGTAGATGGGGTGTTTCTCTTTGGTCTCAACGGCAACGACGATGGTTTTTTCCATCTTGTTGCTGACCACGATACCTATTCTTTCTTTACGAAGATTTCTTTCCATGGGAGTCAATGTTAGTTCTGTTTCTCTTTTTGGGCCAGGACCGTCATCATGCGGGCGATATCCCTTCTGGTCTTGGCGATTTTGGATGTATTCTCCATAGGAGTGACAGTGTGGTTGAGCTTCATGGTGTCGAGGTTGGCTTTCTCGACTTCAATGCGGTCGCGAAGATCGGCGACGGACATTTCTCTTGCTTCAGCTGCTTTCATTTTCCGTTCTCCTTATTTACTATTCAACATAATCCCTGCGGACGACAAACTTCGTCGTGATGGGGAGTTTCTGGGCACCCAGGCGGAGGGCTTCTTTCGCCACTTCGAGGGAGACACCTTCAATCTCGATAAGAATGCGGCCCGGAGTAACGGGAGCGACGAATCCTTCGGGATTACCTTTACCTTTACCCATACGCACTTCGGCAGGTTTCTTGGTGTAAGGCTTGTCAGGGAAGATCCTGATCCAGACTTTACCTTCACGTTTCATGTGACGTGAAACAGCCTGACGGGCAGCCTCAATCTGACGACCGGTCAGCCAGCAATTTTCCAGCGTTTTGATTCCAAAAGAACCGAACGCAAGCTGGTTGCCTCTCTGTGCAAGACCTTTCATACGGCCTTTCTGCTGCCTTCTGAATTTGGTTTTCTTTGGTTGTAACATTGTCTTATTACTTTAGTCAAAATCCTAATAAAACACTGATTTTCAGCAATTTGCATTCAATCACCCCACTTTTTGGGACTGCAAAGTTAGTAAAAATTCTTCAAATACAAACACTCTTGCAAAAAATTATTAAACTTTTTAGACCAAGTTTCTTGATGTTTAAATATCCGAAAATCAAAAGTTTGTACTATGTGGTCGATAAAATTTTATTACATTTTGGACAAAAAATTTTCTATTTTTGTTCCGCTCTGCCCGGATTTTGTTTCTTTCTGAAATTTTGGGTAACTTTGCGTGACGAAAGAAATGAAAGGAAGCCGGCATATCTTTATTATTATAACAGGACTGCTCTTTGTCCTGTCCTCTCCGCTCCTGCGCGCAGGTGTCATCTGCGGACATATCGACAAGCGGGACACCGTCGTGTCACCCGCCGCCTATGCGATGGCCTATGTGGCGGAATGCCGCACGGGGGCGACGGCGGACGAGCACGGGAATTTTCTGCTGCGTCTGCCGGACCACTATGACGGAAAAAAGGTAACGGTCGAATATTCGCTTATCGGCTATTCTTCCGTCGAGCGCGAGTGGACGGTTGTTCCGGAAGGAGCGCCCGTACAGATGGACAGTATCGTTCTCGATTTCAGCCCCATCATGCTGGCCGCTTCCTATGTGACGGCCGATGGCAAGGACCCGGCGGAATACATCCTCAACCAGGTGTGGAAAACGGCGGATAAGAACCGCAAAAAAGTGAAGAATTATACCGCGCACGTGGAGTACACGCTTGCGACGCACGAACTTCCGATGGTGGCGCATATCCTCCCGGGATTCACCTTGATGATGGCGCAGATTGCCGCCGGATTCATGGGTTTCGGTCCCGTACTGGACTACAGCATCAAGCATGACGACCTTTTCGCCACCGTTTCGTTGGACCGTCGCGTGAAAAACGGGATGCGCAAGGACAGCAATCACCAGATTCTGGATATGACACCCGGGCTTCCCAGGAACGTGCAGAACAACATCAAGTCCATTTTCGGAAAAATCGATTTGTTCGGTCTGCTGTACGGGGGCCAGAACGCCTGGGGACGCAAATTCACCCGTCGCAGTGATTTCGAACTGGCCGGCAGTTACAATTATGGGGATTATATCGTGGATGTCCTCTGTTGGAAAGACCCCAACAGCGATGCGACGGCCACCCTTCACGTCATTGAAGACAACTGGAGTATTCTCAAGATTCAGGTGGGCCGTCAGGAGGAAGCGGTGCAATGTGAAGCCCGCGATATCGGCGGCGGCATCTTCCTGCCCGTAAGTTTTGTGATGAAACCCGCGCTTACCCGTGTCAAGGTCGCGGATATTCCGATGTTCATCGAGCGGGCCAATGCCGAAATCAAGGATAAAAAGATTCGTAAGCGGGCCATCAAACTGCTGCAGGAGCATCAGGAGAGGGGGGAAGATTTCAATCCTTACATCGCCGCCCGCTTCGATGTCCGTTACGGCATCGAGTAATTCACGTTACTTCCGGATTTTTTCCACCCGGCAGTCGGCGCGTCCGTCCGGGAAAAGGATGCTCAGGCGGTCGCCCGGGGACAGCCGTCCCGCCGCTTTGAGCACCTTGCCTCCGTCGTCCAGGGCCAGGACATAGCCCCTGCGGAGGATGTTGCGCGGGTCTGCCGAGAGGATGCGGTTCTCCAGCAAGTCGATGCGGGATTCCATCCGGGTTATCTTGGCGCTGAAGGCCATCACCAGCCGGGAAACGTAAGAGGAAATGTGCTCGTCTTCTTGCTTATAGAGATCCAGCAGCCAATCGGCCAGAGCCGTGGGCGTCTTGACGGCATCGTAAGCGACCTCATCGCAGATGTGATGGTCCTGGTCGTGTCCCACGGCGGTGAGCACGGGGATGGGACAGTCGGCAATGGCGACGGCGAGGTCGTAATCGTCAAAACAGAGCAAATCCAGTTTGGAACCGCCGCCCCGCAGAATCACAATCAAGTCAAAAGGAACTTCGCCGCCATCCGACGTGCCGACACCGGCCGCTTCTTTGAGGGCTGCCGCCATTGAAGCGGGGGCCTGGGTCCCTTGCATCATTGCGGGAAACAAGACGGTCCGGAAGGCGAAGCCGTATTCATTCTCGTGCAGGTGGCGCATAAAGTCGCGGTAGCCGGCGGCATCTTCGGCGGAAATCACCGCAATCCGATAGGGGAGGGCTGCCAGGGCCAGGGTTTTCTGCGTCTCGAAGCGCCCCTCTTTCCGGAGGCGGGCGATGGTTTTCTGCCGGGCTTCCTCCTGCGCTCCCAGCATCACGGACGCATCGATATCATTGACAATCAAGGACAGTCCATAAAGTTCGCTGTAGTTGACCCGGACCTGGAAAAGCAGGGTCATTCCTTCTTGCAGGGGCGAGCCGACCACCGATTCAAAATAAGGGCTGATGACGGTGTATTTCCCGGCCCAGATGACGGCCCGCACTTTCGCCACGAGCGAACCGTCCTCCTGCGACTGCGACAGTTCCAGGTAGCAGTGGCTGCCCCGCCGGGCTTTGACGGAACTGATTTCCGCCCGCACCCAGAGCATTTCGGGAAAGGCCTCTTCCAAGCCTTCCCGCAGCCGGGTCTGCAGGTCGTACAGTTCGATGAAAGCCTGTTCTGACATCGTTCAGTCCAGTTTAAGGACGGCCATAAAGGCGCTTTGGGGGACTTCGACGGTGCCGATCTGGCGCATACGCTTCTTGCCTTGTTTCTGTTTTTCCAGCAGTTTTCGCTTGCGGGTGATGTCGCCGCCGTAACACTTGGCCGTCACATCCTTGCGTACCTGGCGGACGGTCTCGCGGGCGATGATTTTGGCGCCGATGGCGGCCTGGATGGCAATGTCGAATTGCTGGCGGGGGATGAGTTCTTTGAGTTTTTCACAGATTTTCCGACCGAAATCATAGGCGTGATCGGCGTGAATCAGGGAGGATAGGGCGTCGGCCGGCTCGCCGTTGAGCAGGATATCCAGTTTGACCAGCCGGGCTTCCCGGTAACCGATGAGGTGGTAGTCAAAAGAAGCATAGCCCTTTGAAATGCTCTTGAGCCGGTCGTAAAAGTCGAAAACAATCTCGGAAAGGGGCATTTCGTAGGTCAGTTCCAGCCGGTCGGCGGTCAGGTAGTGCTGTCCCTTGAGCGTGCCGCGTTTGTCCAGGCAAAGTTTCATAATGGGGCCGTAGAAATCGGCCTTGCTGATGACCTGCGCTTGAATGTAAGGTTCTTCGATATGGTCAA